>NZ_JBFEFI010000003.1:0-65000 GCF_040717535.1 Thalassoglobus sp. JC818 | reverse complement strand
TGAACTGAATTTGAATGGCTTCTTTTCCGGAGCGGTGCGGTTCCAACTTTCTGGTTTTGCCGAGAGTTGTCACCTGGCCCAGTGCAAATGTTCCGGGATTCGACAGAAGCGTCAGATAAATTGCGTCTCGACGTTTCGTCTGCAGCTCCGCGACGAGATCTCCACTATCCGGGTGCTTGAATTGAACGGTAGTTTTGTTTGACCAATCAAGCGGAAAGTCAGTGAGTTCGGTTTCAAGAATCTGAAAAAGGCTCTCGAGAGTTTCCAGCTTCCAAGCCACTCGCTTACTGGAAGGAAAGCCTTTTCGCGAGAGATGCCATTTTTTGCCGAGAACTTTCCACGGCATCAAGTCAGCAGGATCTTTCTGGGCAACCTGTTCGACGTGCGATAGATATGCTTCGGCAGCTTCTTTGAGAAAAGCGGAGAATTCGGGAGTCTCAATTTCCTCCCTCCAATGGACGTCGAAGATGATTTCTTGAAATGGTCCCTTGGCATTGTTCGTTCGAACGCGATCACTACGGTTGTAGATGGGCAATTCATCAAGTTCGTTGACAGATTTCAGACGAATCCTCTTCTGCAGCTCGCTTTCATCGAAAGTCCCCTTCGGAACTCGAAAATAAAGCCGGAGCAACCATTCATCTCCCGTCAGAGCGTGAAAGAACCAACCTGAGCCGACTTTTTGTTCGGCTGTGATTTCCACACGTGCTTGATCTTTCCAGTTAGCGGGCTTCAACCCTTCGGTGTCGGCGAGTTGGTCGACGACATAATCGAGAGCTTTACCTTCCCAGCGACTTTCCTTGCCGTTGCGTGCGATTCGAGTTTTAGTGTGCCATTGTCGGCCATCGACTTCCCAAGGGGCAGCGATATCTTTCCCAACCTGGCTGATATCGACATCACCTTCTCGCTTTTTGGCAACAGACTTCGCATCGAAGACTTCGAGTTCCCCTTTCGGCTCAAAATTCAAGATGTCCGCGAGTAGTTCTCCCGTCCAACTTCTCATCTGATTCGTTTCGGCCCCATTTTGGGAAACTTTTCGTCGCTTCTTCGGCTTGCTGTTTCCATTGCCGGAGCCAATGACTCGCTCTGCGTAATTCGCCACTTCTTCCGGGGTTCCGGAAACGACAATCCAACCTCCACCTACGCCAGCTTCCGGGCCAAGGTCGACAATCCAATCGGCGGTTTTGATGACATCGAGATTATGCTCGATGATGACGACGGTATTTCCCTGCTCGACCAGACTGTTGAGGACTTTCAGCAACTTGGCAATATCATCGAAATGAAGCCCAGTCGTTGGTTCGTCGAGTAGATAAAGTGACCGACCGCTGTTGGGCTTGGCCAGCTCTGCCGCCAGTTTGACTCGTTGGGCTTCTCCGCCGCTAAGAGTCGTTGCGGATTGGCCCAAAGTGAGGTAATCGAGACCGATCGCTGCCAGCGTTGCGAGAGGAGCACGAATTTTCGGAATATTTTCGAACAGCTCCAGTGCCTGTCCGATGCTCATTTCAAGAACGTCGGCGATCGATTCCCCTTTATATTTCACCGCGAGGGTTTCGATATTGAAGCGTTTGCCGTGACAGGTTTCGCATTCCACCCAAACATCAGGCAGAAAGTGCATTTCAATTTTCTTCTGCCCCATTCCTTCGCAGTCTTCGCAACGTCCGCCAGCGCGATTGAAACTGAATCGCCCCGGCTTGTATCCGCGGATTTTCGCGTCAGGAAGTTTTGCGTACAGCTGCCGAATGTGATCGAAAACTCCGGTATATGTTGCTGGATTTGAAGCGGGGGTCGCACCGATCGGATTCTGATCGACGGCCATCACCCGATTAATTTCCTCAGCTCCCTTCATTTCTCGAAATGGACCCGGAGCGGGACCTTTGAGACGAAGATGTCTCGACACCGCGCGGGCAAGTGTTTCCTGAATCAGCGAACTTTTTCCTGAACCGGAAAGTCCGGTGACGCAGGTCAATGCTCCGAGCGGAATTTGAAGATCGACATTTCGAAGGTTGTTCTGCTGACATCCCAGAATCTCGAGCCAGCCCCCTCCGGGTGGTTTCCGATATAAATCGGTTAAAGACTCATTCGCATCAGTTGATTCGGTTTCGTCAGTCTCTCGCTCCATGCGACGAGTGTTCGGAATGACGATTCTTTTTGCCCCTGAAAGATAAGCCCCTGTCAGAGAAGTCTTCGCACGACGTTGAATCTGCTTTGGTGTTCCTTCGGAGGTGACATTTCCGCCAAATCTTCCGGATCCGGGACCGAAGTCGAAGAGCCGGTCGGCAGCATCGAGAACTTCACGGTCATGTTCGACGAGAACGACGGTGTTTCCGAGTTCTTTCAATTTTTTCAGTGCTTCAACCAAGCGGCCGTTGTCGCGTGGGTGAAGTCCGATGGTTGGTTCATCAAGAACGTAGAGGACTCCGGTGAGTGCGCGTCCAATTTGACCGGCGAGACGAATTCGCTGAGACTCTCCGCCGGAGAGCGTGGGCATCCCCCGATCGAGTGTTAAGTAGTGGAGGCCGACGTCGACGAGAAATTTCAGTCGGTGAATCGCTTCATTCAGCAAATCCCCAGCGATTTTCTTCTGACTGTCCTCCAAAGAAATCGACTCGAGAAAACTGAGAACCTCGTCCAGTGGTCGTTGGCACAGCTGCGGAAGTGTCGTTTCTTCGAGTTGAACGGACGCGGAATCTGCCCTGAGCCTTGTTCCATCACAAACAGAACAGGGTTTGACGCCGACTAAATCCTGAAATTTCGCCCGGTAGGGATAGGAAACTCGGGCTGCTTCTTCGATTGCTGGGTACAGCCCTTTGTATTGAATTTTGACCGATGCTTTTGAGTTCGGAAACTGGACCTCAATTTTGTCCTCTCCAGATCCGTGGAGAATCACTCGCTGATGTTGCGGGCTCAGTTGATACCAGGGAATGTCTCGCGGAATCCCAAACTGATCGGTCAATGCTTGAATGACAGCTGCGAAAGATATGTTTTCTTCCGGAGACGGCCACGCCGAGACAGCTCCCTGATCGATACTGAAATTGGGATTGGCCACGATGACCGATTGATCAGTCCCGACTTCTGTTCCCAATCCCTCACAGGCAGGGCACCAACCCAATGGGCTGTTGAAAGAAAAATTCTGAGGGGTCAGCTCTTCGAACGTCCGTGCCATATTCGGTAGTCAATTCGTGCCTGTAGGTTCAACAACGCAAGATGGTCCGCCGCGAGTCATTATTACGGCCTACCCGATTGCCTCAACTCGCGAACGCAGAAAAGACTCACTCCTGCTTCAACGGTCGAAGCATCAGGCTGTTTGTCGCTTCGACTGCAGATTTTCCACGAAACAGCACCTGATAGACCTCATTGACGATGGGCATTTCGACGTTTCGAGATTTCGCCAATCCATGAATCGCCTCAGTTGTTGTGACTCCTTCAGCGACGGAACTGGTTGTGGCCAGAATCTGGTCGAGTGATTCTCCTTTTCCCAGTCTTTCTCCGACCGCGCGGTTTCGACCATGTGGACTGACGCAGGTCGTAATCAAATCACCGATTCCAGCAAGCCCCGCGAATGTTTCCGGCTGAGCGCCCAGAGATTCTCCGAAGCGGCTGATCTCCACAATTCCGCGAGTGATCATCGCGGACTTTGCATTGTCTCCGTATCCGAGGCCGTCGCAGATTCCGGCAGCGATTCCGATGATGTTTTTCAGCGCGCCTGCCAGTTCGACGCCGATCAAATCTGTGTTCGTGTAAACTCGAAAACGATCGGTCGTGAACATTTCCTGAACTTGCTCCGCCAGGCTGGCATCTTCTGAAGCAGCGACGACACTTGCTGGAAGACGTTTGGCGATTTCTTCTGCGTGGCTCGGACCGCTCAAAGAAACGAAAGGTCTCTTCCCGAGAACTTCTTCAACAATTTGGCTGGGTCGAAGAAACGTCTCGATCTCGACGCCTTTCACCACGCTGATGACAGGAATTCCCCCGGGGATCGCCGAGCTCAAAGCAGTCAGCGAACTTCGAAGATGCTTCGAAGGAATAGAAGCCACGAGGAATTCTGAGTCTGCGACAGCTTCAGAAATGTCGGAGGTGATGCGAATGCCGTCCGGGATATGAATTCCAGGGAGAAGCCTTCGGTTTTCCCGCGTTTTCTGCATGTCTTCGGCAAAGTCGGGATTTCGCGCCCAGATGGTGACAGCCTGTCCAGGATGATCCGCTAGCAGAATGGCACACGCAGTTGCCATGGCTCCGCCACCCAAAATCGTCACTTTGCCTGCCATAAACCTGTTCTTCAGTTGTTGAGAAGAGTTTTCTAAGTGATCTCCGTAAAGACCACGGTTCTCCGCCGATTCCGACAATTGCCAGAATACAATTGCTACAGGCGTTACAAAACGCACAGTCACACAGAAAAAATTCGCTGGAACGCCTGTGAACTCGAGATTCCGCTGCACCGACCGCTGCTCAATCTAGTGTATTAAGAGAATCTCAAAATAGGAGTCCAACATGCAGGTCACGACACCCAATGAGGAAACGTTCGTCGACCGGAGAACGGGAAGTCCTTCCGGACAACCGCCTCCACACGAGAGAAGGCAATTCTCGGATGCACGCCGATCAGATCGACCCGAAGTCGATGAACTGGCGAAGGCGATTGATGAGTACAAGCTCCGCAATCGGCGACGCTTCATCACCTTCGAAGAAATCTACGACGTGATCGTCTCGCTTGGTTATCACAAGTAAGCGAGATTGACGAACTTCGCATTGCGAAAACGTCTACCCTCCTCTCTGTCATTCCCAGACAGAGAACCTCACCATCGCTGATGGTGAAACACGTTCCCCCCATTCGCAGAACGTGAGGTCCCAGCTGATATTCAATCGGCTGGGACTTTTTTTATGCGCGTTTCCGAGCCTGCAGAATTCTGAAACTTTGGCAGGTGACTTGACGCTACCGCCTGCTCAGCCGATGCTCAAGCTTGTCGAACACGAAGTGGAAAACGCCTCGGTTTCAAGGCTTTTCCGCAACGCAACTTGATCGAAACTCTTGATCAGTTTGCAACACGATCTTGTGCAGCTCTGGATTTTGCAATGCTTCATGCAGTGATTATGGCCGGTGGAAGCGGCACTCGATTCTGGCCTCTCAGTCGGCGACTCTCGCCCAAACAATTCCTTACGCTGGGGCGAAATCGATCTTTGATTCAGTCCGTTTTTGATCGCTGCCAACCGATGATTTCAGCCGAACGATTTTGGGTCGTCACAAATCAACAACTGACAACGACAACACAACAGCATCTGCCGGAGATTCCTGAGGCTCAGATCATCGCGGAACCTTGTGGTCGGAATACAGCTCCGTGCATCGGACTTGCAGCGATGCTGATCGAAGCAGTAGACCCGGACGCGACGATGCTTGTGATGCCGGCGGATCATGTCATTCAAGACCATCAGGAATTTCAGAACGCAATCTCAACAGCTGAAGAGGCACTTCAAGAAAATCCTGAACAACTCGTTCTTTTTGGGATTCCGCCGGTCAGCCCTGAAACTGGATATGGGTACATCGAGGTCAGCAAATCCGATTCACAGCCACTCCATCAAGTGGTTGGATTTCGCGAAAAGCCTGATCTCGAAACGGCTCAGCACTATCTGCAACAGGGACGATTTCTTTGGAATTCCGGAATCTTCATTTGGCGTGCTTCAACGATTCTCGCAGCAATTCGAACTCATCAACCTGAGATCGGTCGTCTCCTCGATGAATTGCGGAGCCAGATTGGCACAGGCAATTGGAATGAAGCACTCCAGCAGACGTTTCCGCTGATGCCTTCTGTCTCGATCGACTATGCTGTTCTCGAACACGAAAAGAAACTTTCTGTTGTCGAAGCGAAATTCGACTGGGACGATGTCGGTAGCTGGGAAGCTATGTCTCGCCTGAATCCGCAAGACGAAGTGAGAAACACTGCCGTTGGCCAAACTTGCATCGTTGATTCGAACGACTGCATTATTCACAGCAGCGGCGAACAGGTCGTCACACTGTTGGGAATGCAGAATTGCATCGTCGTCCACACACCTGACGCGACACTTGTCGCGGACCGCAGTGATCAGAACGCCATCCGTGAACTGGTCAAAAGACTGGAAGAGCAAGGATATGACCGAGTCCTCTGAGGACTTCCCGCAGACTGGAAAACTTCTGGGAGTCGACTACGGAACCAAGCGTGTCGGGGTTGCGGTCTCGACGCCCGATCAGAAAATCGCCAGCCCGCTGGAGATCCTCACGCGTCAAAACGAACGCCACGATGCGAAGTACTTTCAGGAATTGGTTTCTGAATATCGAATTTCTGCGCTCGTCGTCGGTTTGCCTATTCACGTGAATGGAACGGAAGGACAGAAAGCGCAAGAAGCCCGGGAATACGGCGGATGGCTCGCGCAGCTCACAGGCCTGCCCGTCAAGTATTGGGATGAACGTTATACGTCCGTTGCTGCTGAAGACTACATGATTGGAATAGACTTCACTCGCAAGCAGCGAAAGCGACGCATGGATATGGTCGCGGCCCAAATCATGCTTCAAGCTTACCTCGATCATCAGGAAACTCTTCGTCGCGATGAAGCAGCAAAAGCTGAGGAGAATGAAGACGATTTGAGTGAATCGTTTGAGTCTGAAGACTGAGAAGACTTCGCATTAACCAATCGAGTTAGCTTTCCAGCAGTGTGAACCCGGGACTCACATTTCCGCGCTTTCCGGGACTTCATCTTCGGTCTCCGGTTTGCTCGGCGCAGGATCTCGACCGATTGTGTTGAGCATGTCGATGACGGATTGCTCATTCCAGTTGTCTTCGTTGACCCGCATCGACAACAGCACTTCGCCCTGCTTCCCCTGAAAAACTCCTTCGACGATGTGAAAGACGCGGCCGGACGGAGGATCTCGTCCGATTTCGAACTTGAAGGGAACAAGTTCCTCTCCGATGGCCACTTCAACAATCTTCGATTCAGAGTCGTTGATGACTAACGGAGTTCCGCCCCCACCTTTGCGGAGAAGCGTATCGCGAATGTGTCGGCGGACATCGTCTTCGCTTCGGAATCGACTGTCGACTTCCACGAGAGTGAGAAGTCCATCACCGGCGAATCGTTCGAAGTACGATCCGCGAATGCTCATCAGGTAAGCGACATTCCATTCGATCGTTCCCTGCGGGAGATAGGTATCAGGAATATCGATCGCAACAATTTCTGTGAGCAGTTCACCGGCGCGTTCGGGGTCTTCGTGAACTTCCGGTTGGAACCACCAAGCTGCGCCTCCGCAAACGCAACAAAAGAAGAGCAGAATCGCTGAGGCGAATCCAGCAATCAGAATCAGAATCGGATGTGCAGACGTCGACTTGCCTGTCGGATCATCCGCGAGCATCTTCTTATTCTCGGTGATGTCATTCTTAGATGGCATCATTTCCCCTGCAATGGGATCTCGAGTTGTGATTCGGCGACCACCAGATCAGCACGATGCTTGGCAACCACGTCCAGAATGGACTTCAGAACTTCAGGATGTTTCTCATTGAGATTGAAACGCTCACTCGGATCATGATCGAGGTGATAGAGCAGTGGCGGATCGTGTTCGTTGCGGACGTTCGATCCTTTTACATAAGAAGTCTGGGTGAAGAAATGAGCTTTCCACGGCCCTGACCGAACCGCCATCAGTTCAGTCCCGCGATAATAGAACATTGTATCGCGAGGACTTGGGCCTTCTCCAAAGAGAACGGGTGAGATGTTCAATCCATCAACAACTCGATCCTGCGGAATGGTGCCTCCACTCAATTCAATGAAAGTCGTGTAGAGGTCCATCGTCGAAGCCAACTCAAGCGTGACTTGCCCGGCGGGAATTTTTCCCGGCCACCATGCAATGCCCGGCTCTCGCATGCCCCCTTCCCAGGTTGCTCCCTTACCTTCTTTCAGAAGTCCAGCAGTCCCGCCGTGTTCGTCGTATGTCAGCCACGGTCCGTTGTCGCTTGAGAAGAAGACACACGTATTCTTATCGATTCCCTCTGCTCGAAGGGTGTCGAGAATTTGTCCGACAGACCAGTCGATCTCTTCAATCACATCACCGTACAGTCCGCGAGCACTGACGTCTTCAAACTCTTCACCCCGAAAGAGCGGCACGTGCGGCAAGCTGTGCGGAAGGTAGATAAAGAATGGCTGGTCTCCGCGATCCTTGATGAATTCAACGGCATGCTCCGTGTATCTGCGTGTGATCGTCGTCTGATCGGCAGGACGTTCGACGACTTCGAGATCTTTGATAATCGGAACGTTCCAGTACTCCGATTTTGGATTAAGGAAAGCTGCTCGTCCTTTGGGTCCTTCAGAGTTCTCTCGGTCCATATCGTTGGAATACGGGATTCCAAAGTAAGTATCGAAGCCATTGTTCACTGGCAGGAACTGTGGAAGATGACCGAGATGCCACTTTCCGAAACAAGCGGTCTTGTAGCCCTGCTCTCGCAATGCTTCGGCCAGCGTGACTTCTTCTTCCGGGATTCCTCCTCCGGAATCGGGAAAGAGGACGCGCCTCTTGTCGCTGCACATTCCACTTCGAACTGGCAGTCGCCCGGTCATCAGGGCAGCACGACTGGGCGTGCAAACCGAAGATGCTGAATAGAACTGTGTGAACCGAATTCCCTCGTCAGCCATTTGATCGAGGTGCGGCGTGCGGATTGTCGGATTTCCGTAACAGCTGAGATCTCCGTACCCGAGATCATCCGCGTAAATAATGATGAAGTTCGGGGAGTCTTCGGCACTTATCGACTGAGTGGACATTCCCAGCCCGAGGACCACGAAGACTTGCAGCATGAGAAATCGATTGAGCATGAGCACTCTCGCCAATCTGTTCGGGTCTTAGAATATTGTCAGTCGCAAGCGAAGACTTCACAGTCAGGCAGGACTCTTCACGACGAGCAATCCGGGTTTACTTTCCAGAAGAGCATGATCTCAGCATCTCCTTCGCAGAACAGTTCAGCAGAGTTTCTAGGCTGAGACCGCTCGTGCAAACAAAGGCAAGCGAGTGAAAGAGTTGTGCTGGGAACAAAGTCTTCGCCGTTCGCATCATGGCCAGATTCACGAGTCGCGTCAAACGGATGCGGCTTAGAGGTTCCCAAATGCTTTTCATTCACCGCGAAGCTGCCTTATGATCTACGCTCGTAGATTCATCGGACCACAAGAGTATTCAAGAATATCGACCAAGGAACGCAATGCGTCGCCCGTTTCTCAACGTTTTACCTTTTGCATTCATCGCCTGCGGACTTTCAGCTTGCTTCGCTGCCGATCATGGCCCCGCTTATGTTGATCCCGAAGTCGCTGCTGAGAAAGACCCTGACTTTCTATTCCAGGGGGAGTACGCAAACTCCGACCGCGGAGTGCAGGTCATTGCATTAGGTGATGGCCAATTCCGCACGGTGACTTATCCAGGTGGTTTGCCCGGAGCCGGTTGGACTCAAAAGGAACGCCGATCACGAGAAGGAACACGAGAGTCTCTCGCGAGTGTTCTCGAAGGTGTAGAGCGAGTCGAACGTCAAAGCGACACGCTCGGACTGGCCCCGCCCGAAGATGCGATTGTTCTCTTCGACGGAACGAAAGAAACATTCACACAACACTGGCGTGATGGAGCCTCGATGACCGTCGACGGATTGCTCATTCAAGGAGCGACAACCATCGACGAAATGCAGGACTTCCAACTTCATCTCGAATTCCGACTCCCCTACATGCCCGAAGCTCGAGGTCAGGCACGCGGCAACAGCGGATGCTACGTTCAAGGTCGGTATGAAATCCAGATGCTCGATTCATTCGGCCTCGGCCCGAAAGACAACGAATGCGGCGGGATCTACCAAGCCTCCGCTCCGAAACTGAACATGACTTTCCCGCCGCTCACATGGCAAACCTACGACATCGATTTTCAAGCAGCCCGCTTTGATGATGCTGGGAAGAAAACCGCTCCCGCGAAAGTGACCGTGCGTCACAACGGAACCATCATCCACGGAAATCTTTCACTGCCGGGCAATACTCCAGGCGGTGTCATGAAAGATGAATCCGCCGCACCGGGTCCATTGTTTCTTCAAAACCATGGCGACGAAGTCCGCTATCGAAACATCTGGTTCGTTCCGGCTTCCTCAGAAGACTCTGACGAACAACAGAGTTAAGCCTCTCTTCTCTCGGTCATGGACCGTTTTCATTATTCGTCGAACTCTCCGATTGGAGTGAGCAGTTGTCACGTTTTGTACTCGCACTGGTCTGTGCTTTCATCGTTCCATCGATTGCGTGTGCGGTCGATCAATCATTCGTCACGATTGATCTCGACGAAGCCCAGACCGATCCGGACTTCTCCATTCAGGGTGAATACGTTCCTCGTGACGAATCCGCTTCCAACAAGGGAGTCCAGGTCGTCGCCCTGGGTGATGGTCTCTTCCGAGTGGTGATCTACAACGGAGGACTCCCCGGCGCTGGATGGGATCGAAAACCTCCTCAAGTTATCCCGGAAGAAGACGGCGACATCGTTCTGGAACTTCTGGACACCTTCGGCGTTGAAAAGAAGCTTCGCGAAAGCCCAACACTTGGAGCCACTCCTCCACCGGATGCCATCGTTCTTTTCGATGGGACCGACGAATCGCTCAGCAAACACTGGAAGGACGGGACTCGCAAGACGGAAGACGGATTGCTGATCGAGGGAGCGACGACAAAGGATGAGTTTCAGGACTTTCACCTGCACCTTGAGTTCATGACTCCTTATCGCCCACATGCACGGGGACAGGCCCGCGGCAACAGTGGCGTTTACTATCAAGGACGATACGAGACTCAGGTTCTCGACTCATTCGGTCTCGACGGAAAGAGTAACGAGACCGGCGGCATTTACGAGATCCGTGATCCCGATCTCAACATGTGCTTTCCCCCGCTCACGTGGCAAACCTATGACGTGGATTTCACAGCCCCGCGATTTGACGAAGCTGGTCAGAAACAAGCGAACGCCAAAATCACCGTTCGATTAAATGGAGTAGTCGTTCAGCGCGATGTCGAAATTCCTCACGCGACGCGTGCTGCACCTGTGAAAGCATCCGAAGCTCCGGGTCCGCTGTTTCTACAAAACCATGGCAACCCGGTTCGTTTTCGGAACATCTGGATTCAAACACGCGACGCAGCCGCAGAAGCTCGACGTCCTCGGATTCCAGGTTACGAACGCTTCGAAGCGAATCGAATCGATTCCGTCGCGGGTGGTCAACTTCTTGTTTCTGAGTTGGGGTGCGTTCAGTGCCATGCCAGCAACAACCCCAATCTCACGCAGGAGTCGACCAAGCAAGCCCCCAACCTGACGAACGTTGGATCACGCGCAGAACCGCAATGGGTTTTCGATTTCCTATTGAACCCGCACGAAGTGAAACCGGGAACACTCATGCCCGACCTACTCACCGGAATCAAAGACGATGAGAAACTCGCGGCAGCTCAAGCGCTCACTACGTTCCTGACACAAGGTGGCCGCATCGCTCATCGAAGCTACGATCGCGGAGCTAGGAATCGCGGCGAAAAACTGTTTCACTCTATCGGATGCGTTGCATGCCATGCTCCTCAAGACGGGACCACAGTCGCTGACTCATCGACTGTTCCACTTCCGGAACTCGACAAGAAGTATAGTGTCGATTCGCTCGCAAGTTTCCTGCGTGCTCCTCATCAGGTTCGTCCATCCGGCCGAATGCCTTCATTTAACTTGAGTGAAGACGAAGCACTCGATCTCGCCTTCTTCCTGGCAGGCAATGAGAACGCTGCTCGCACTCCGAACGTGAACTTCTCGGTGTATCACGGAAACTGGGAAGCACTTCCGGACTTCGACGAATTGAAGCCTGTTTCACAGGGAACAACAGACGGTTTAAATATCGCCGAAGCGGGGCGAACGGAGCAGTTCGGCATGCGTTTCGAGGCTTATCTCAACGTGACCGAACCCGGCACTCATACATTCTGGCTCGGATCAGATGACGGAAGCGCGTTGTATGTTGATGGAGAACGTGTGATCGATAACGACGGCATCCACCCCCACAATGACCAGAACGGGAAAGTGGTCCTCCAGAAGGGTGTGCACAAAATCCGCGTCGATTACTTCGAGTATCACGGAGAAGAATCGCTCTCGTTAGATTATCGGGCTCCGAAATCCGCGCGGCAGGACATCAGCGGGCTGCTCACACTCAATGAAGATGGAAGCCCTGTTGAACGACCTGAGCCGATCGACTCGGATCTCGCTGGGCCGGTCTTTGAACCAGATGATCAACTGATCAATCAAGGTGCGAAACTCTTTTCAACTCTTGGTTGCGCTGCGTGCCATCAGCTTGATCGAGATGGTCAACGCATTCCGAGTGAGCTGCACTCCAAACCACTTGCAGAACTCGATCTCACTGCGGGCTGTCTGACGAATTTCGAAAACAGAAGCTCTGACAAAACGATCCCGGAATATGATCTCACAGCTGCTCAACAATCAGCGATCCGAACGTTTCTCTCCGAACCGATGGCAACTCCATCAACCGATTCGGAGGAAGCAATTCGGGAAACAATGGTGCGATTCAATTGCTATGCCTGCCACGAACGAAACGGACAAGGGGGACCGGAACTTGATCGCAACAGCCTCTTCTTAACGACACAGCACGAAATGGGTGACGAGGGGAGACTGCCGCCGTCGCTTAATGGTGTCGGAGACAAGCTGCAATCGAAATGGCTGCTACGAATTCTCGATGAAGGATCGAACGAACGACCTTACATGCTGACGCGGATGCCAAGGTTCGGTGCAGCGAATGCAGCTCATCTGCAAGAACATTTCATCAATGCCGATCAGCAGAACAGCAACAACGAAGTTGAATTCGATATCCCCGAACATCGCGTGAAATCCTCCGGTCGCCAACTGGTCGGTGACGGCGGGCTCGCATGCATTAAGTGTCACACCTTCGGCAATCATCAAGCAACTGGAATCCAGGCCATTGACCTGACGCGGATGACAGACCGCATTCGCAAAGACTGGTTTCTACGGTACCTGTTTGATCCCGCCAAGTATCGACCAGGAACGAGAATGCCGACTGGATTTCCTGAAGGCAAAGCCGTTGTCACAGACGTTTTCGATGGCTCCCCCGACCAGCAAATCACAGCGATCTGGGAGTACTTGAGCGACGGAACCAAAGCAGGCGTCCCGGACGGGCTCGTCGCAAAAATGATTGAGCTGGAACCTAAAGACGAGCCGATCATCTATCGCAATTTCCTAGAAGGAGTTTCTCCTCGCGGAATTGCTGTGGGTTATCCCGAACGGGCTCACCTGGCTTGGGATGCAAATCAGCTCTGCCTGAAAACAATTTGGCACGGACGATTTATTGATGCTTCCAAACACTGGGTCGGTCGAGGACCGGGAAATCAGTCTCCGCTGGGAGATCATATCCTCACACTCGAACCCGGTTTTCCGTTCGCGGTGCTGGCAACTCCAGAAACACCGTGGCCGAATCTCAACATTCGAAACGAAACGGGATATCAGTTCGGTGGCTATCGACTCAACGACAAAGGCCAGCCGGCATTCTTCTACGACACTCCGTTTGGTTCAGTGACTGACTTCCCCAAACCGATCCCCGGTTCAAGTGAAGACGCAGCTTTCGAGCGAACGCTGACGATTGATGTTCAGGAGGCAACTCCGAACCTCTATTTCCGGGCTGCGGTTGGTCGTGAGATTCAACAAGTTGGAGACGGATTCCAGATTGACCAGTCGATGATCATTCAACTTCAATCATCCGAGAAACCATTCATCCGGACGATTGGCAACACCTCCGAATTGCTCGTTCCAATTCAAACAGGTCCCGGTGAAAGCACTATTGTTCAACGGATTTTCTGGTAGATGGATCGAGATTTCATGGACAATCATCAGGACAAACCATCGCCGAGCGATCTTGGATTTCGGATGCCGGCCGAATGGGAGCCACAGGAGTCGATCTGGCTCTCGTGGCCGCACAACGAAGCGACCTGGCCCGGAGCATTTGAGCCGGTTCCGGGGGTCTTTGCACAAATCGCAAAGCACGTTTCCGAAGGTCAACTTGTTCGCATCAATGTTCTCAATCAAGAAATGGCAGAGAACGTCAAATCACTTATCGAGCAAGCTGGAGGTCGAACTGAGAACCTTCGTTTTCACATCAACCCAACGAACGATTCCTGGGTCAGGGATCACGGGCCGATCTACCTTGTTCGAGATCAGAATGGACGTCGTGAACGAGCGATCTCGAACTGGATCTACAATTCGTGGGGCGAAAAATACCCTCCGTTCGATTCAGACAATCGCGTTCCGCGACGGATTGCGGAAGAGTTTCAAGAACTCTGCTTCGATCAAGACATGGTCCTCGAAGGGGGATCAATTGACGTGAATGGCGAGGGAACTCTCCTCACCACGACATCCTGTCTTCTCAACCCCAATCGAAATGCACATCTCTCGACGACTGAAATTGAGGCCGCTCTCAAGGCAGTTCTGGGAGTCAGTCAGATTCTGTGGCTGGGCGATGGAATTCTGGGCGACGACACCGATGGTCACATCGACGATATCACCCGCTTTGTTTCCGCCAATCGCATCGTGACTGCCGTTGAGTCGAACGAAAGTGATCCGAACTTTGAGCCGCTCCACAAGAATCTCGAACTTCTCAAGTCGATGAAAAATCTGGATGGGGAACCATTTGAGATCGTCGAACTGCCGATGCCAGCTCCGCGTTTTTTCGATTCCCAGCGTCTCCCAGCGAGCTACGCCAATTTTCTGATCACCAATCAAAAAGTCCTCGTGCCTGTCTACCGATGTGACGCAGATCAAGTCGCGATTGATATTCTCTCGGAATGTTTGCCTGACCGCGAAGTTGTGGGAATCGACTGCACCGATCTCGTCTGGGGCCTCGGGGCGATTCACTGCGTGACTCAACAACAGCCGATCGGTGAGATTGTTCCCGCAGATTCGTAAGTTGAAGTTTTCGGAGTTTCTGAAACTCCCTGAGTTCCGGAGAGGTATTCATCTGCAGACAAGGAAAGACTTGTGGCGGAGGAACAGGTGGAACTCGCTCAACGGTGTCTTGCAGGGGAGGAATCTGCCCTACGGGAGTTCGTCGATGCGTTTCAGACCCAGGTGTTTGACCTCTGCTTGCGCATGTTGCGACACCGGCAAGACGCAGAAGACATTGCCCAAGAGTCGCTGATTCGTGCGATCCGCTACTTGAAGAGTTGGGATCCGGATTATCCCCTGAGGCCATGGGTTCTGAAGATTGCAGCGAATCGGTGTCGCACGGCGCTCAGCAAACGCTCTCGGACGCCAACCCCAACTGCTCATCTTCCGGAATCTGTGAGCGATCAACAAAGTCCCCAGCTCGGACTGGCGGAAGAATTAGAACTGGCCATGCAGGAACTGAAAGCGGAGCACCTGGAGTGCTTCGTCCTGTTTTACCAGAACGAATTGAGCATTCAGGAAATTGCCGAACTGATGTCTGTTCCGGACGGAACAATTAAAACGTGGCTCCACCGAAGCCGGAAGCAACTTGCGGAGACGTTGAGAAAACGCGGAACAACCCCTTCAGCGGACAACTAACAGGATTTTCTGATTCTGTGTGTACGATCTCGCACGAGCAAGCACAGTCTTTTCACTTATGAAACAGTGCAAGCGAGTGCACAGAAAAGAGCAACTTGCTCTAACTGAGAATGAAATGGATTTCACCAACTGCCGACGACAAGAAACCAATCAGAGATAGAACGTCTGAATATTGAATCGAACGGAGAGTGCATCGAGTTTTCGACATCGGAATGATTCGAACCGAGTTGCCCATCCAACGGAAATTAGCCAATGAGCGTTTCTCCATCACACAACTGCGAACAGTTTCGACGGACTTTGGAAAAAGCCATCGAAGAGCGTGCCTCTCTTCCTGCTGGAATTGAGGAACATCTGGAGAATTGCAACACGGCGGAATGCCAGGAGCTGTGGGAAGATCACCTGCTTCTGGAACGTGCGATCGCAGAATGGAGGGATCTCCCGGTCTCCATCGACATGTCGGATGCGATCGTCGCTGCTTTAAATGAAGAATCGTCGACCGGCGAACTCAATTCGACCCATTTTGAACGCCCGGCGAAGTCGAAAGCATTGTCGTCGACCGCTCGGTTTTTGACATCCAAAGCTGCTGGCGTCTCGATTGTGGCTGCGACGACACTCTTCGTCTTTCTCAGCAGCTTGATGACACGTCCCGAACTAGAGGTCGCTGTCCGCGAAGAAGTCGTCGTCCCTGTTGATGATTCCGCAAATATCGCGGAGCTTCAAACACCGGAATCACTCGATCTGGAAGCGGTCAAAGACTTCGGCAAGTCCTACGGCAAGCTGCTTAAGGGAACTGCAACCACATTGACTGGCTCGCTCTCAGTCGTGCTTTCCGACAGCGAAGCTGCCGTGATCGAGCCCACGGCAAACTGGTTTTCGTCTCTGAGTGATCAGCTGAAAACGATTGACGAACAGTTCGACAAAACTCTGAAAATGGTCGTTCCGCAAGATGAGGAGATGCAGGATCAGACTCAGTGGTCTCTTCCTGGGCAGCAGCCAGAACTTCGCACCGCTTAAGGATTTCGGCGAATCAGAATGAGTAGTTGGGATTGTTCCGATCGAAGTCGGCGTCGGTGAATCCAGCGTTCAACTTGAGGTTCTGATAGGTGTATTCCTCAAGTAGCTGCGGCTTCTGATTGGGCGGAACCGGAAAACCGTAGTTCTCTACACGAACGGGCAGGCGCGAATTCTTCTCGAAGAAGACTCGCGTCAACGCGAACTTGAATTGCCGTCGCGGTCTTGGGTGAGTGACTTCAATCACTTCACAAGCGATGTCTCCCATCTTCGCGTCAGGGTAAAACTTGACATCGATCTCTCCGTACTTCGATTCGAGTTCCCACTGCTCGATGACGAGTTCCATCAGCCGCTTCATCCCCGCATCGGTAATAGGATGGCGTGTGTTCGCCATGACTGTGGGGCTGTTGACAGGCAGGCTGACTGTTCCGACGAGTGATGACAGACCGCTCGCTTCGTGAGCGAGAAGCTGGTTCTGATTTTTTCCTTCCACATAGAGCACTTCTCGCCCCGGCGCTGGGGAAATGAATCGCATGTAAACGCTGAACGGTTTATGCCTGACTTTCAGCAGCGTCTGCTCCGTGGTCAGCTGATTGTTGATGAACTCCCTTTTGACGAACGTCGACTGGTAGTCCTTGATCTTATTCAGTTTCTCGAGCGAATGCTTCGCCATTTCCAGAGCTGGCACCAGTGGGTGCTGATTGGCAGTTTCTTGAGCTGCAACTGGACTCGTGATGAAGAGCGCGATCATCATCAAAAAGTACACGCCAATTTTGCAGAAATTACAAGCAGCGAGAGACTGAGTGCTTCGAATGGTCAGGTGTGAAGATTCCATACCTTTGAATCCATCGGTTGAGAGTGTTTGAGTGACGGTTCATCAGAAAGACGCAATTCCCATGCCCGGAGAGAATTGAATTCCACGACGAGTCGTCCGCCTGCGATTCCGTTTCCAAGATTTCGGTTTTCATTCTAACGACTTGCGAGGAGTGAGTCAGAGGAATTCTGCGAGGTTGAACAAAACACACGTTCAGTCTCACGACGAATGACACACGTGGCACCGAGCCCCAAAACCGCTAATTCCTCCCATTTTTCCAACTCGAGCACATTCTACGCATTCCCTCAGCCGGACCAGCAATCTTCGACCGGTGAAGTCCGAAGTTCGCATCACAAGTTGAGTGTTCCCGGAGACTTATTGACTCATTTTTTTGAACCACCGTATACTCCGCGCTCGCAACTCTCGGCGGAAACCCGAATCGGGTGGATTCCACCCGGCTGAGAGACGGAAGGATTTCGTCTTTTCAGAAGACTGGTTTGGAGTCATCCAGGCCCAACTTCCTCCCCGCGATTTCAACCTGACACTTCGATAATTAACTCGCGAACGGATTCCGAGTGCCCCCCTCCCCATCCCGTTCCCTATTGCGATTCGTCGTTGCAATGAGCCTTCTGCTCTTTGCTCCGGGAGTGCTGCGCGCACAGCAAACTGGAAGCGGGCACAGTGTTAACTTCTCGAAACCCGTCAATTTCTCGAATGACGAAAACCGCTCGACTGGCGAAGCAGCGGTTGTTCATGTTCAAAAACCTGTCAATTCTCAAGCACATCCGGTCTCTATTCGGTCTGACTATTCCCTCGAATTTCAAGATGGGAAAGAATCGGCCCGCCTGCTTCGGGGGCAAATCGAAGTTCGGCAGGGTCAGCAGGTCTGGTCAGCACCGCAAGGAGTCGTCTGGAAAGCTCCAGTTGATGCCAACGGAATTGAACGGCTCGTGCTGTATCTGGAAGAAACTCCTGACGTTAATGCTTCACTCGTTGAACCAGGGCATCGGGAAACTCGACCGTACTTCGTGGTCTATCTCGATTCTTCTTCCGGACTCGAATTCCACCACCGGTCAAATTCCAACTTGCCGTCAGCCATCAAAGATCCCGTCGCTTTAAGAGCCCGCGAGAGAAGATCTCTTGAGCAGGGCAACATTCAGCTTGTTCAAAACGAAGGGGCTCCTTTTGAACTGCTGGTCCCATCGCTTCCAACTCCGCAATCTCCGTTTCGCAGACGCGTAACCATCGGCCCGCGATTTCTTGGAGAACGCATCTACGCCAAAGCAGAATACTCCGAAGACTCGATTCAGCCGGAGTACGTCATCACTGTGACCGGCGGGGTGAATATCGTCGTCGACAATGTTCCGCTAACGATTCAGGGGCAGACCTTCCTGTCACGAATCGACCTGACAGCTGACAAGGCTGTTGTCTGGACGGATGCGAATCGAACCGGCGAGCTGAGCGGTTTCGACATCGATGAAACCACTCCGTTTGAAGTTTACCTCGAAGGAAACATTACCGTCCGGCAAGGGGCGAACGTCATTCAGGCATCGCGAGCCTATTATGATGTCAACCAGAAACGCGGATTACTCGTTGACGCAGAAATCCGAACAGAGATCGCCCAGTTTGATGGAACGATCCGGTTGCGGGCTGCCGAGTTGAGACAGCTGAACGACACCCGTTTTCATGCTCGAAATGCCTGGTTCACCACCAGTGAATTTGGCAAACCGAAATATCGCCTCGAAGCCAGCGACATCTTCATGGAAGAGCGGCCTTCGCTGTTTCCAAATGCGATTGATCCTCAAACCGGTCAACCCGATCCGTCCACGCTGTGGATCGAGAGTCGAAACAATCGCCTATTCATTGAAGATGTTCCCGTCTTTGCTGCTCCGTATTTGACCGGTCCTGCAGAAGATCCGCGGATTCCTGTGAGTGAAATCAAAGGCGGATACTCGGGAGTCTTTGGAGCGGAGCTTGAGACAGCCTGGAGTCTGGAAGGAATCTTCGGTTGGAATCTGCCGGAAGGGACGGAACTCAACCTCGAAGCAGACTACTTCTCGAAACGTGGACCGGGCGTTGGTCTCGAAACGGAATTCGATACAATCTTCCCAGCCTTTGGTGTTCCGATGCGACACTACGGGGAGGGCAACCTGTACTACATCAACGATCACGGCGAAGACAATCTGGGGCTTGGAAGACGAAATCTGCCCCCGCCGAATGACAATCGTGGGCGTCTCCTCTGGCGAAGCCGAAGCGAGTGGTCCCCGTTCACTTCGCTCACAGCCGAAACTGGCGTTGTGTTCAATAACGATCGAAACTTCATCGAACAATATTATGAAGACGAATGGGATCAAGACAAAGACCTTGAGAACCGTCTCATCCTCGATCATCAGATCAACAACACGACGGCCAGCATTCTCGGTGCGATTCGTTCGAACAACTTCTCCAATCAAACTGACTGGTTCCCTCGAGGCGATCTGACAATTCTCGGGCAACCGGTCTTTGATACTCCGGTCAACTGGAGCTCGCATTCATCAATTGGTTATGCCCGCCTGAATCAGGCTGAAAGTCCGCCTGATCCGATGGCCGACCCCTTCATACCGCTCGACTACTTCGCGGATTCGGAAGGCGTCGTCGCGATGTCCCGGCATGAGCTGAGTCTCCCCTTGAATGCCGGCCCTGCAAAGGTCGTCCCATATGTGCTTGGGGAAGTGGCTTACTGGGGAGAAGATCTGACAGGTGATGACCTGACTCGCTGGTACGGAAGTGCCGGTGTAAGAGGAAGTATTCAGTTCGCGAAGTACATGCCGTACGTTCGCAGCTCAATCCTCGGTCTGAATGGACTGGCCCATAAAGTCTCACTCGACGCCGACTACTACTACGCTCAGTCGACTGCCGATCTTGAAGATATCCCGCAGTACAATCCGTTCGACGAAGATGCTCAGGAGCGCTTCCGGGAACGATTCCAGGGGATCGAATTCGGTGGCGTGCTCCCCGAAGTTTATGACCCTCGTTACTACGCTGTGCGATCCGGTGCGGGTCGTTCGGTCACCGATCCGTATCATGAATTGGTCGATGATCAACACGCTGTGCGGTTGTCTCTGGGTCAACGTTGGCAAACGAAAGTTGGACCTCCCGAGAATCCCCGAACGGTCGACTGGATGGAACTCGACCTCGGTGTCACGATCTTCCCCGATGCAGCAGAAGACAACTTTGGAGAGACTTTCGGGTTGCTGACTGGTCGGTATGCGTGGAACGTCAGTGCGAGAACATCGCTGCTGGCGAGCGGAGCATTCGACTTTTTCGACATGGGACAACAGGTCTTCAACGTCGGAGTTTTGAGTCAACGTTCCGAACGTGGAAGCTTCTATGTTGGTTATCGAAATCTGACCGCTGGTCCAATCGAGAGTCAGCTGCTGACCGGAAGTGCTTCGTACGTGATGAGCCCCAACTTGTATGTGGCGACTCTTGGAGCTTCTTACGACATCGCCGAAGGCATCGATCGCGGGCAGACATTTACGGTCACCCGCATCAGCGAGAACTTCCTGTTCCACTTCGGACTGGGATATGATCGCAGTCGAGACAACGTTGGCGTGGCAGTCTCACTCGAACCGAAATTCGGAAGCTACGGTCGCGGCTCGATGCAACTCAACTCACTACTCGGAATTCAATAACACGAACTCAGTTCGTGAATCTGTTTAGCGGTGTTGAGCGAAGAGATCTTTCGTCTTCAACTGACTCTCCATCCGCCATTCACGGAGGGCATCGAGCAATTCTCGTTTCCTCGCAACGTGTTCAGGATCGTCCGAATTCCAGAGGTTGACGACTTCGTCCGGATCGGCTTTCAGATCAAAGAGCTGTCCGTCATCTTCACCGAGAAAATGGACCAGCTTCCAATCGCGGCTTCGCACCATCGTCATGAATTCGGTGCCAGTCAGAATTCCGTCTTTCGCCTGTTCAGCGAACACGTATTCCCGCTCGGGGGCATCTTTCCCTTCCAGAACTGGGAGAAGAGATTGTGCTTCCATGTCTGCCGGAGGTGTGATTCCAGCAAGCTCGAGAATCATTGGCCCGAGGTCGAACTGGCTGCACAGCCCGTCGTAGCGACGACCTGCTTCGAATCGACCGGGTGACCAGACAATCGTCGGCATGCGCGTGATGATGTCGTACATCGTCCACTTTTGCGAATGGCCGTGATCCGTCAGGCAATCACCGTGATCTGAAGTAAAGATCACGACCGAATTCTCGAGGTATCCCTTCCGTTCGAGCGACTCAAGAATCTCGCCGACTTTCTGATCAATCATCGTCACGTTGGCCAGATAGTAGGCCCGCTGCCGATGCCTTTGTTCCTCGGTCGGGTTCAGGTCGAGCACCACGGAATCGTGATCGACTTCGTTGTTGTGCTGACGAAGCTCTTTGAATGCCGCCGGCTGATTGTCGAGTTCTTCCTGAGTGACTTCCAAGAGGGGAAGTTCTTTGTCGAGATACTTCTCCGCGTATTCGGGTGTCGGATCGTAAGGCGGGTGCGGTCCGGGAAACCCGATCTGAAGGAAGAGCGGTTCGGTTTGTGGATACGAATCGATCCACCATTTCGCCATTTCACCAACGAACATATCGGAATGGAGATCTTCCGGAAGTTCCCACAGAAACGCGCCGAGGGCTTCCTGGTAATCATCGCGTGTTCGGTACTGCTCACGTTGCTGTTTTACGAGTCCGCGAGCGCGGAGGGCTTTGTCCCACTCATCGAAGTAGTAACGTTCTTCGAGATAGCGATCCTTGTTCTCAACGACATACCGTTCGTGAAAACCGAGCGGAGTGTGATACGGATAGGTGTGCATCTTCCCGATGTTCACGCATCGATAACCGGACTCGTTGAGCGACTCAATCCACGAGTGTTGCCACAAGTCCGCATTCTTCAGAACGCCTGTTGTGTGCGGGTAGTACCCAGTGAAGAGAGATGCCCGGCTCGGTGCGCAACTGGCTGCTGTAACGTGACAGTTTGTCAGCGTCGTTCCCTCACGAACCAACCGATCGAGGTGCGGAGTTTCCATGTGAGGAAATCCCAACTCAGCGATCGTATCGAACCGCTGTTGGTCGGTGATAATGAAGATAATATTGGGACGATCAGCCATTGACGTATCACTTCAATCTGGAATTTGTCTCAACTCTCAGCGAGGATCGATCACACTTCAAGCATGCTCGAAGCGCATATCGCGATCATCGAAGGACTTGGAATCATGTCAACTCGAACCGCATACGTCCAGCGCAGCGACGAGCGTTGCATTGAACTCCATTGATCGGAGCGCCAGAATGAGTGACGCTCGAAATCACACACACCCTCACAACAATTCACTGTCCAAAGAGTTTCATATGCCGATCCGATTCCTGGCTCCTGCAGTGCTCGCCTTGTTGTTGTCGAGTTCCTCACAGATCTTCGCAGAGTCTCCTTCCTCAGATGACTGGCCCAACTGGCGAGGCCCTCTTCACACCGGGCAGGCTGATGCCGACCAAACAGCACCTGTCACCTGGAGCAATACAGAGAACATTAAGTGGTCGTCTCGTATTCCCGGGAAAGGACACGGCTCGCCGATCATCATCGGTGATCAAGTTGTTCTGGCCACCTCCGACGACGAGGCTGAAATCCGATTCCTCGTCAGCATCGACCGAACCTCTGGTGAGCAGAACTGGATCACCCCGATTCATACCGGGAAAGCAACACCTGCCCGCAATGAGAAGGGGACGCAAGCTTCAGCCACACCAGCATCTGACGGCGAACGAATCTACATCAACTTTCTGCACGACGGAGCCGCTTACACGAGTGCTGTGTCACTCGATGGAGAACTCCTCTGGCAGACGCGAATCACTCCATACATCGTCCATCAGGGATATGGCTCCTCACCGTTTCTGTTTGAGGATCTGGTCATCGTCTCGGCCGACAACAAATCGGGTGGTGCCATCGCTGGGCTGGATCGAAGCTCCGGAGAGATCGTGTGGAAACACCAACGTCCCAAGAAACCCAATTATTCATCTCCTGTCGTCTATGAAACGTCTGGAAGTGATCAGCTCCTGATGACGGGCTGTGATCTTGTCACCAGTTTGAATCCGCGAACCGGAGAGGTGAACTGGGAAATTGAAGGTGCGACGACCGAGTGCGTCACCACAACCGTTTCGACAAACGGACTCATCTACACCAGCGGTGGATACCCTAAGAATCACCTTTCCGCTGTGCGAACCGATGGCACCGGCGAGGTTGTCTGGCAGAACGGAACGCGAGTGTATGTCCCGTCGATGCTCATCAAGGATAATCGCCTTTATGCCGTGACTGATGCGGGTGTCGCCATGTGCTGGGACGCGTTGACCGGTGAAGAAATCTGGAAAGGTCGACTGGGAGGAACGTTCTCTTCGTCACCCATCCTGATCGACGACAAAATCTACGCAACAAACGAAGAAGGACTGACCTACGTCTTTCTCGCTTCTCCCGACGAACTTGAGCTACTCGCCAAGAATCAGTTGGGGGAAATCTGCTTCGCAACTCCTGCAGTGTCGCGCGGCCAGCTGTTTGTTCGCTACGCCGAGATGGTCGACGGAAACCGACAAGAGTCTTTGGCCTGCATTGAGTCGAACGAAAATTGACCGACGCAAAGCTCATTCTGCTTACTTCGAGAACGCATTCATCCAAGCTGCCTGATGCCAAGCGATCAATGTACTCGTCAGGTGATTCTACGGAACGTAGGGATTGTGCTTAACCTGCGCGCAGATCGAATCGATTAGCGCAGTCGTATTCTTGCCTCAGCGTCTGATTCCGATCCCGAATTCCATTCATTCAAGCGACATGGACGCGCAGTCGAATTAGAAGCAGGAGCGGTCAACACTGCCGATCGGTTCGGTTCGGCAGCGATGTCAAAGATCGAAAACATTCAAAGTCCCTCACCTCAGGCCGCTCTCCTTCGGTGTGTCATCAACAGCGTGCAACACGAATTTGCTGCACCGTTTGATATCTCGCACACACCGACGCCGTTGAAGAAAACTTCTGGAGACGAAATGCCACTGTCCATCCTGGGAATGGGAACTGCGTTACCCGAGACCAAAATCACTCAAGAGCAGGCATTGCAAATCGCGCGTCGGCTCGTGAACGATGATCCGGATCTGACCGATACACTCGAACGCCTTTATCCGAAAACGACGATTCAGCACCGACACGTGGTCGTCGACCAAGTGCTGCTTGACAGCTTGCTCGACAAGTCGGAAGAAGCTGGTCGTGTCGCGGAGATCATTCGCAACAATGGTGGTCCGGGAACAGCGAAGAGACTGAAGGTCGTGGAGAAAGCAGCGGGTCCTCTAGCCGAACGTGCTGCCCGTCAGGCTTTGGAAGAAGCCGGCATCGCCCCCGAAGATGTGACGCATCTGGTCACGGTTTCAAGCACCGTCGGCTCAGCTCCCGGATTTGACACCTCCTTGATTCAACGGATGGGACTCTCCCCGCAAGTGCATCGGACGAACGTCGGGTTGATGATGTGTCAGGCGGCACTGAATGGCTTGCGAGTCTCCAACGCCTATGCCAGTTCAGAAACCGATGCTGTCGTTCTGATGGTCTCTCTTGAGATCTGCAGTGCACACTACGACTTCAATCCGATGCCGAAGAAGCTGGTGACGAACGCGATCTTCTCAGACGGAGCAGCTGCGCTCGTGGGGACGTCTCAGAAAACTTCAGACTGGACGGTTGATTCGAGTGGCGGTTACCTGCTGCACGATGAGCGCGATAACCTCCGAGTTGGCTTCAGCGATCAGGGTCTCGACATCCGCCTGTCGACGAAGGTTCCAAACCTGATCGAAGAGCGTCTCGGAAAATGGATCGATCAGTGGCTCTCCAAGTCTGGACTGACTCGTCAGGACATCAAGTCCTGGGCGATTCATCCGGGGGGCCCGAAGATTCTCGAAGCTGCTGCGACGTCTTTGGGAATCACAAACAAGAACTTGACCGACAGCTGGAACGTTTTGGCCGACGTGGGAAACATGTCGTCTCCGACGGTCCTGTTCGTTCTCGACCGTCTGCGCAAATCTGCTGCGGACCTCCCGTGTGTGGCCATTGCTTTCGGACCGGGACTGACGATTGAGGCAGCATTGATTGGCCGACAAGCTGGTCAAGGAGCCCTCACTTCAGACTTGCCTGCTGTTGCATAGAGCAAGTTGCTCTTTCCAGTGCACTCGCTTGAACTTTTTCATCAGATAAAAGGCCGAGTTTGCTCGTGCGAGTGAGTGCGAGCAAAAACACAAAGTGCCCTCACCGAACAGTTCAAACTTCAAAAAAAGAGCCCGGTGAATTTCACCGGGCTCTTTGCATTTCTTCGATCTGTCAAAACTCCCAGTCTTGCTCGCTTTGCTACCCATGCAACAACAGCGAGAGTTTCTGGTGCGACTCGCGGCGGTCAGTCTTCCATCGAGGCGGTCAACTGGAGCACGTACCAAAACAGTGTTGCCAGTGACGAGAAGATCGCCAGCGATGCGGCCACGTACTGATCCGTTCGATAGACGTGCAAGACGTTCGACGTCTCCCACAAGATGAATCCACTCATCAGAACGACCATTCCCATCGCGAACCAGGTTCCGAGCGTGAAACCAGTCACGAAGTGAACGACGATCAACGCCAACACTGCCCAGAATGCCAGCGAGAGAATTCCTCGCAGGAACGAAAAGTCTGCTTTCGTGATCATCACAAACGCTGTCAGTCCGCCGAAGATCATCAAGGTGAACAGAGCAGCCTGCATAATGATTTGATCTCCGCCCTGCATATGAGTGCGGATCAACCAGATCATCGGAGCAAAAAGAATGGCTTCCGCGAATGCGTACAATCCCAGCCCCATGTACTGAAGCCCTGGATTCGCCTGAGAGGCTGCCATTCTGTGAGCTGCAGTACTGGCGATGAAGAATGCGATCAGGACCAGCCACCAGTTCCCGAAAGCAACTCCAGCGAGTGGTTCCACGATCGAAGGCGTATTCACCATAATCGCTGTCAAAGCGATAAACAGTGCAACCGCTCCAGCGACGTGGGCATAAGTCTTTCGAATGAACGAAACCCGCTCTTCCTGTCGGGCATCAGCAACAAAGTGATCTTCGTAACCGAAATCTGGTGAATAATTCATATCCGTCCTCGTTTAAAACTGGCTTGGGAAGCAATACTTGCAGCATTCATTTCAGCAGCATCATTTCAACGGGGACCACAAGACTGAAACAGATCGGACACGTGGGACAGACCTAATTTCAGGCAAATGACAGGACCCGCTTCAGTGCACTCTCATCCATCGTCTATGGATCTGTCGAAACGAATATCTCAGACCCGGGCAAGCAAACTCAGCCATTCAAAATAACACAACAATTGTCAAAGTGTCGCAGAAGTGACACACTTCTCTCGTCCAAATATTCTAAGTCAGATTCCATCCTGATCCAGTTCCGCAATTCGAGATTCCCAGAAATCGACATCAAAGATCTCGTCGGCAGAATCGGGCGAAGGCTCCCTGGAATCGCTCTCCGTTGGGCGTTTAGATTGCCTCCCAGAATGCTTCGATTCCGTTTTTGAGTTCGCTTGCTCTGTCTTCGACTTCTTCTGCGCCGGCGGCTTTTTCCGCAAATCCGCCTGTTTTGCTTCGCGGGCCTCCCGCTCTTTCCGAACCTCCCGGTCGACCTCTTTCGCGATTTCATCAATATCGAGGTCCTGAAACTCGTTCATCCAGACGTCGAGGTTCTCAGGAAGTTCCGGCTTTTCAACAACCTTTGGAGCAGCATCCTGAACAGACTGCCTGTCGATCTGCTTTAGGAACTGCTCCGAGTCAATCGCAGTCGCTCGCCGCACCCGCGCAGATTTGTGAAGCCGATGATCGCTCGAAATCACAACGAGCTGCTTCGGCGCGGAATGCGAGGCGATCTGTTCTTCGATAATGTCATCTGCTTCCTCGCCTGGCGGAGAAAAGACGACGAGCATTCCATGGAAGCGATACTCACTGGAATCACGGAAGTCGGCCCCTCGACCGTCGAACACTACGATCGTTCGTGCTCGCTGCGCGCGATCCAGCCCGTGACGAATTCGATGGAGCAATCGCTGTCGACACCGCTCGAGATCGCCAGGTCCATAAGAAACTCTGGCCAGCCCCGCAGCGTGCAGGAGATTGTATCCATCAATCAGAAAATCAACTTGCATCGACTTCGACGGGTTAGGCTACCTCTCTTTCGTTGAGGCAACTAAAGTGTGGATTCAGTTCATGGTCGTTGAACACAAGCACAACGTGCCGCGTGAAGTCCCTACTTCACTCATGGTCTCAACGTTCGAACTTCATCCTGAATACGAACCGGAACGGTCGTGTCAAAGGTGGATCAATCTGCCATAATGAACTGGTCACGAAAACTCATCCTGAAGCTGTTCTGGACTCAGTGAGCGTTTCGAGAATTGACTCCATTCGCAGCTTTCAGGAGTTTCACTTTCAGAACACAATTCGAGAAAATCAACGCGACTTCGCACGAGCAGATGGGACAAAAATCAGGTCAAACAGCCCAGGCAAGTGCATTGGCCGGAGCAGCATGCTCTGAAACTGTTCACAATTGGAGATTGTAGCGAATCTGATCTCAGATTCGGCGATCAATTGCCATTCGCAAGGCAATTCGGACGAGTCAATGAAACGAAAGAAGCGAGAACTCAAGATCATTGGATGGAGAGAGTGGATATCGCTTCCCAATCTCGAAATCCCGGCGATTAAGGCCAAAATTGACACCGGTGCCACTACATCAAGTCTGCATGCCATTCACATCGAACGGTTTCGACGCAAGGGCAAAGACTTCGCACGGTTTCAAGTTCACCCCTGGCAACGGAACTCCAAGCTCACCGTTTCGGCCGAAGCACCGCTCATTGAGTATCGTTCGGTGCGAAGCTCAAGCGGCCACGAGACTTCTCGTCCGGTCATTCTGACGGAGATCTCAATGTTCGACGAAATCTGGCCGATCGAATTGACGCTCACGAATCGCGATCAGATGGGATTTCGAATGCTGATCGGCCGACGAGCAATGCGCGGACGGTTTCTCGTCGATTCAGCCCGTTCATTTCTTGATCGAACTCGTGCTCCACAGAAGCGGCGCAAAGACTGAGGCTGTTCTGAGTCGGCACGTCGTTCACTCAGAAGTCGTTTACTTCAGCACCCAGACGATGAGCTTTGAGATCTGGCCCATTTGAGCGAGCGTCGACACACGCTTACGCGCTCCCCATGTTCCGAGTGCTTCCGAGTACCCATGCTGATGGTCGACGATTTGCAGCGCTTCGCGAACGTCTTCGTGCGTAATTTTGTTGCGACCGCTCGTCGCTGCTCTCCAGCGAGCAATCCACAGTGTCGAAGGTAGAACGACCGCCAGACTTTGAAACCCTTCGACGACGCTCATGTTGTAAAACGCACGTCCACAAAAATGGAGGCCCTGGACTTTCACTCGAAAATATCGCGTCAACAGTTCTTCCGATTCTTCAGGCAGTAGTCCGAAACTCTTTTCCAGTGCCGCGAACGGGACATGTCCGAGACCGTTTCCGAACGCCGGTGTCAGCCCGCTTCCGCTCGTGAGCCGAAAGGCTGCCTGAAGCTGTTTCCATCGCCCTTTGAAGGAACGATCTGCCGATGCGTACGTGTCTTTTCTGGCGTATTGTCCGGCCAAGAGTCGAAACTGCTTCATCGCCAAAGATGAAGGGGCTTCCAACTGTGGAAGCTCTTGCAATTCCTCTTCGATGGCTGTCGTTAGAATCTCGAGCAACTCGTCGACGCGCTCACCGCGAATCTTTTCGAAGTTTGTCTGTCCGATCAACTCCAGCCAACTCAGTGCTCGGAGCAACTTCACTCCGATGTTCGCCTCCTCAGCTGCGAGTGTTTGATCGATCGCATTCACGATGGAAAGAGTCTCGTTCCATTGCAGCTTGGTTCGCTTGTTCACAGCCGGAGCGGGAAACTTCGCGGCCTTGTTCGGGACAACCAGTTCTGCAATCTCGCGAATCTCACGCTTTTGCTTTCGGACCGGGGTCCCCAGGTTTTCTGTCACACTCGGGCAACTGAATCGCAAGCTGACCGCGACTTCATCTCCCTTCGGATGAAATGCGTAGGGATAAATCCTGCAAGCCAGCGGCTTCGCTGCTTCGCCAAACTTTCCGTGAATGCGGCAAAGTCCTTTCTCATCCAGAAAGACACACGATCCGTCAGCTTCTTGCGCGAGCCTCAACGTGCGTTTGCCCGTGAGTGATCGTTCTTCGAGCACCAGGTCCTTCTCAGAAGTTCCCAGTTGAGAGGAATCCCAGCCCTGCGAATCAATACGCTCACGTTCTTCGTCGGTGATAAAAATCGCATGCTGCTTGCAACATCCGCCACAGTTGTGGCATGACCAGTTCTGAAGCGTTGGTAACTCAATTGCAATCCGGGACATAAAACACAGCGATTGGTTGGGGACGAAAACTCCGTGAGATGATATACTTACAGTGGTTACATCGAACAGAGGTGAACCTGATCTTGCAGTTGGTGTCTGTCAACGCATCAACAACGAATGCAGCGTCATGTTCAAGCTGAACATTCGTGGATCCAGGTTTAGCAAAAGGAAGAATTCTTGGGAGAACCACAACGCGACAAACTCAAAGTCGAATCACGCAAGTGCGTGATTGTCTCTGTCATCGATCCCTTGTCGGATCAAGATCGTGACAAAGCTTTCGATGAAATGGAAGGCTTGATCACAACGGCAGGCTCAGAGGTTGTCGGAACACTTATGCAGGTTCGGAACAAACCCGATTCCGCAACGTACATCGGAAAAGGAAAAGTTCTTGAACTGAAGGAATTGATCGGTGCAACCGGTGCTGACTTGATCGCCTTCGATGCTCACCTTTCCCCGTCTCAGGGAAAACATCTCGAAGAAGCTACGAAGACTCAGGTCGTTGACCGCAGCGAAATCATTCTCGACATTTTCGCAACGCATGCACGCTCACATGAATCGAAGCTTCAGGTCGAATTGGCTCAGCTTCTTTATCTGAGACCTCGACTGACACGCATGTGGACTCACCTTGAACGTATTACCGGAGGAATCGGCAGTGGAAAAGGACCTGGGGAAAAGCAATTGGAGACGGACCGTCGGCTCGTCGACCGCAGAATCTCTGAGCTGAAGCGACGACTCAACGAAGTCATCGATCGACGCGAGCGACAAGTCGCCAGCCGAAATCGACACATGACCGTTTCGCTGGTGGGATACACCAACGCGGGCAAAAGCACGTTAATGAATGCCCTGACCGGTGCTGACGTCTACATCGCTGACAAACTGTTTGCGACGCTGGACACTCGGACGCGCAAGTGGACACTCCCGAATTACGGTTCAGTCCTGTTGAGCGATACTGTCGGGTTCATTCGGAATCTGCCTCACCATCTCGTGGCGTCGTTCAAATCGACGCTGGCGGAAGCTCGTCACGCCGACCTGCTTCTCCATGTCGTTGACAGCAGCCACCCGGAAGCTGTCAAACAGATCGAGACCGTCAGTCAGGTTCTTGAAGAAATCGGGGTCGATAGCGACGATCCAATCCTCGTCCTGAACAAGATCGATGCAGTGGAAGATCGAGCCAAACTCGATGTGCTGCGAGCGAGATTTCCAAACTCAGTCACAGTGAGTGCTCGCGAAAAGACCGGCTTCGAAAAGTTGCAGAATGCCGTCAGCCAGCGAATCGCCGATGGTTTTCTCGATGCTCGTGTGACCGCTTCCGCAGGGAACGGAAAGGTGTTCGCCTACCTTTCTGAGCATGCAGAGGTGATGAATACCGAGTACGAGGACAGCAGCGTTGTTTACCAGTGTCGCATCCCCCGTCGATTTGCATTGGGGCTGACGCAAGCTGGAGCGGATGTCATGAGCCTCGACGGAACTCCACTCACGCTCGTCGATGAGCCGGATGAGTGGTAATCCGAGTCAGTCGGTTACAGGGCGTCCGACGTTCTTTTAGAGCATTTTCTGGTTTTGTATGCACTCCCTCGCACGAGCAAGCACAGCCTTTTCACTTGTGAAACAGTGCAAGCGAGTGCACAGGAAAGAGCAACTTGCTCTAATCGTGCGCGAACGCAATCACGGTCATGCGAATCTTTGACTTCCAATGGTCCGAGATTCTGCATCGACCGTGAACCCACTTAACATGTGACCTGGACAAGACGGCATGACGAGGCAGACAACTGGAATCCCCGATCTCGACAAGATGCTGGGAGGGGGGCTTCTTCCCGGCACTCTGACCGTCGTTCTCGGTGCCACGGGCATCGGTAAGACTCAACTGGGAATTCAGTACGCCCATGCTGGCAAGGATCAGGAAGGCGAGTCCGGGATCATCTATGACATGACCTCACGTGGTGACACACAAAGCCACGCAGATTACGCCGAGAGGCTTTTCGACTGGAAGTTGAGGGAACGTCCTGCGGAATTGACCGACGTTTCGGTTTCCGAGATTTGGAATCCAGAAGTCGCCCGTTGGGATGCGCTTCACCTGTTTCAGAGAGCTGGCCGCCGAGTCACGATGTCCGACATGGACTTCGATCAGAAGAAAGAATGGAAAGCGGAACTCAATCGGAAGTTGAACGAAACGATCGCATTCTTCTACGGAAACTTTTGCCAGGGTGTTCGTCGCTGTGTGATCGATGGCATTGAGCCCTCCGATCGCGCGAGTGACTCATTTCAGTTCGACCTGTTCGAATACATCTATCACCAGATTCTTCGCAAAGAATCGGACTGGGTCGCTCGGGACTACCTGCGGGTCGCTTTTCGACAGCATGAACAGCAAGTCAATGACCATGCTTACGACCATTCGGATGTCGGATGCATGATGCTCTGCACAACGCACGAAACCATGCTCGATGACTTGCTCACCCGGCAAATTGAAAGCGGCGATGTGCTCTCGAATGCGAACACCATCATCCTCATGGGGAAAGTTCGCGAAGAAGGCCGAATCAAACGAGCACTTCATGTTGCCAAGCATCGAGGAAGCGCGTGTGATGATGCCATTCGCGAATTCGTCGTTACGGAATCCGGGCTGCAACTGAGTCAGGATTGACCCGGCTGAGAAAGACAAAGCGACCGCGAAACTGGTCTATCGAGATGCCGTTGCCCCGGAATTTTCAGGGAGCATTTCTTCGGTCACTCGGAGCACGCAGCGAAACCCGACGTCGGGCGCAGACCGCTTGATATTGGCGTGTCCTCGAATCCAGAGTTCCCAATCGTCACGAGAGCCTCGAACGACTCGCTCGCCAAGGATCTCAGCCAGCTTGGGTCCTTGTGGATCACGCATTGGCGTTCCGGACTTCGTAGCCAACTCCTGATAAGCCTGCGACGAATACCAGTCGTGGACCCATTCCCGAGCATTTCCGGATAGATCGTAAATGCCTGTCCGGGTCAGGTCCGTTGGTCGAGAACCGACCGGAAGAATCTGTGACAAATCACCATCGACACGTGGAGGATCAGAGTTTCCCCACGGATACAGAGAACCATTCGGTCCACGGGCAGCCCGTTCCCACTCAGACTCTGTCGGAAGATCTTTCCCAGCCCACTTGGCGTAATTCAAGACATCATTAAAGGGGAGACCGAGAACTGGATAGTCAGCGGCAGTTTTCTGATCGAGCCCTTGAGGAAGCACCGGCTTTGCAGCAGAAGGCTCGGTCTTCAGAAACCGATCGTATTGAGCAAAGGTTGTTTCCGTCACGTCGATGTAAAATGGAGAGACGTAAACATTCACTTGAGGCGACGCACCAGTCTCGGCACGATCCGTTCCCTGAACGAACACACCACTTTCAATCAACTGCATCTCTGCACCGTCAGCTTCACAGACGATTCGCTGAGGAAGGCCTTGTGCGTTCAGCCCGAACTCCGGAAGCCACAAAAAGCCCTTTGGTAAAGCCATCTGAGGAGTCAGACGAGAATTGAACGCGGTCTCTTCTTCTGGCAACTCAATAATCATCCGGCGACTGTCATACTTTGGCCGAATGACGGAATACTGATTTTCCTGCGGTGCCTCGCTCGCTGAAGCCACATCAAACCGCACAGGGGCAGCCTGATGGACAAAATGGTTGTGCGTGATCGGTTCCGACTCATCAACCTTCGGACCTTTCGCCGGCGTGGTTTTCGCAGGTGCGGGTCGCGCGGGAGTTGCAGCACGTGTCGGAGCGGCCGCTACAGGAGGAGGGCTTGGGGGAGCAGCAGTTGGCGTTTTGCGAGCTGGCGGTGCCACGGTTTCGTCTGAACCGCATCCGGAAATGATCACCCCAATCGATAGAAAGAAAACCGTCCAGCGCATGTTGATGAGACTAACCTCGGACTGCCAACTGTCGAGAACTCGATCATTCGTCGAACGAGTTGATGAAAACCGACACGAAAAGTGCTTTATCATCGTTCTCCATGATGCGATGTTCAATCGATGTTAACAAGAAAAGGGAAGAAAGCCGAAGCTCTCTTCCCTTTGTTAACTTCTCATTCAGATTGCAGTCGTCGAAGCCCAGTCAGGCTCTCCAACTCTATTCGCGAGTCCGGACGCGAACGGTGGATTCTTGCGAAACTTCGCCATCTTCTTCGGCCATGTGCTGAGCGATGTTGACGATCTGCTGAGCAGCTTGAAGTTGAGCCAGGGAGAAGTAAGGGGTGTCAGGCACACCGATTCGATCGTACTTCTGATTCTGGAGTTCTTGCCAGCTCATTTTGTTTGCCACGTTCCAGGCAGCTGCCTGGGCTGGTGCACTGTGAATCTTGCCCGTTCCCACCAGATCGATGAGGTTGGTCAGGACTGGATCCTGAGTGTATTTTTCAACAGGAATGACTGCGTATGGAGCCTTTGGTCGTGGTTCCGATTTGCCGTGTTCCAGACAGACAGAAACGTATTCGACGCTCAGGGTCTTTTGTGGAGGAATCGAGAAGAATCCACCTCCTCCGCCGCCACCGCCGTAGCCTCCTCCGCCACCGCCACCGCCGCCGAGTCCACCACCGGCTGCTTGTGCTCCGCCGCCAGCACCTCCAGCTCCCCCACCAGCACCGCCGCCACCGTAACCGCCGCCACCGCCAGCGAACTGGGCAGAGACAGGCACGAGAACGAAGCTCGAAGGAACTTTCACCGTGATCGGTTCGTCAGTCATGTTGGTGAAGAACAGCTTTCCACCCATTGCGTCTTTCGCAACAGGCTTCACGTGCAGGTCACCGCTTTCCATCCCTTCGAACATTTCGACCTGTGGAGCAGATGGGTCGAATTTTGTTTTCGTCAAAGGACGTCCAGCCAGGAGGTCTGACTGAGCAACAAAAATCTGCAAGCCCATCGCGAGGGCGAACACTCCGGACAATTTCGTCGACTGCGACAAGCGCGTCATAACTGGGCTCCCTGAATGGAAGGAGTAAACGTACGATCCATGGATCGCATTGAATTGAAGAAAAGTGTTGTGTCGGTTGTGACAACTTTGTGGCCAGACAGCCTCAGCAAAAGATGTTCACTTTGAGTTTATCGATCGCCGAACGCGTCGAGCAATCAAAACTTATGTAAACAAGACCAATTCACTTGATTCCGTTTCAAGTCTGCGTGCATTATCCGTATTAAACGCAGAGGCTCCTCGACGAAAACTTGATCTGAGGTGGAATCCGATCCGTTGACCACAACAGATCCCATCTACAGAAACGTCAATCGATCTCATCTCTCAACAGGAGCATCAAACTTGTCGGCGCATCACCTCGATCCCGAGAAAATCATCGAAACTGTTGCGACCCTTCGAAACCGAATTCGTGAACGATTTCCAGATGCCGGTCTCGCCACCGTCGCGGACGATCTGCTCAACATTGCCCGGGATGCTCAACAGACCGGGATGGCGATCAAGAGACCAATGTACGGCGTGAGATTGCTGTCGTTCCTCATCATCATTGCCATCTCAGCCTGCTTCGTGATGGTCATCAAAGTCATCCGTATTCCCAACCAGCCGCTCCCAGCTGGGGAACTCGTGCAGGCACTCGATGCCGGATTCAATGCACTTGTCTTAATCGGTGCCACCGTCATCTTTCTGATGACGCTCGAAACTCGAGTGAAGCGTTCTCGAACCGTCAAAGCGATTCACCGTCTGAGGTCGCTGGTTCACATTATCGACATGCACCAGCTCACCAAAGACCCTGAACGGGTGCTCACCCGTGATCCAAAACACAATACGCTTTCATCCCCGAAAAGAATGATGGACCGCTTCCTGTTGAACCGGTATCTCGATTACTGTTCAGAGATGCTCGCATTGTGTGGGAAAATCGCCGCCGTCTATGTCGATGAATTTTCCGACCCGCAAGCTGTCGCAGTGGTGAACGACCTCGAGAATCTCACCACAGGGCTGGGACGCAAAATCTGGCAGAAGATCATGATTCTGCATTCCTTCCCAGAGGACGAGAAAGAGAAACAAACTGCGCCCAGTTTGACCGGAGACATCAAAAGCGACGTGAGTACAACGGACGTTGTTTCGAACCCGGACACCTGAAACACGGTCAGGCATGACTGGTTAAGAATTCGGGCCGAAAGTCGGAACACTTTCGAAAGTTGATCATCAGTTTAGAATCTGGACAGGCTTCACATTCGAACACCTCGCGAGGTTTTACATGGACGAACTGACAACCATTACGACTTGCGAAGGGTGTGGGGCTTGTTGTCGCTGGCAGGGTGCTCCCCCCGATTATGTCGCTCTCGCGTTGAACGAACACTTTCGTGATGACCCATCGTTCGCGGAAGACTTCCAGCGATTTCAGAATCTTCCTGCAAATGCCAAAGAACTGCTCGACACGTATCTGCTGAAGTTCAAGGAGAACGCTGTCGACAAAAACGGACCGTGTGTCTGGCTCGATGAGAACCTCGAATACTGCCTCTTCTACGAACACCGCCCTTCAAGCTGTCGGTCATTAATCGTCGGCGACGGAGGATGCCTCGTCTACCGCAAGATGTTCGGCATCGATCCTTCGGAGTGACCTTCAGATATGGTTTGCGCTCTCTCGCACGAGCAAACTCCGCTGCTTACTCGATGAAATAGCACGAGCGAGTGCACAGGAAAGAGCGACTTGCTCTAAACAGATTCCGAAACGTGCTCGCTCCGAGTTTCGTTTCGTTCAGTCTTGTGATTTGAAAACAAATCGGTCACGTCACTTCGCGCTAGCAAGCAGGCACTCCACAACCCGATCGGCAAGGTCAATAGGTTCGCAGGGGGAACGATCATCACGAAGATCGAAGCAAGAATCCCCAGTTGTCGCCAGAATTGACCGCGACCTGATCGCAGCTGAACAGCAGCGAAGATCACGAAGATCGAGCAGAGGATCAACTCATTCACAAGCCCAATGTGCAAGAGACCGGGCATGTTGCTCAACAAGGGAAAATACTTCTCGACGACTCCAGATTCGAAGAGCAGAACTTTTCCCTGCAAAAGCACGACCACACTGAACGACCCGCAAAAAATGAGTGCCGACGAAATGTCTTGAACAAGCCGCTGCAGGCTCGCTTCGGCTCCGTCTTGAGACTTCCGGGCCGCCCGCAGCTTCCACCAGCTTCTCCACATGAGCGAAAGCACGACCACAACACTCAACGCGATGACACAAACGAAGCAGGCAATCACGACAAACTGAACATCATTATCGATCCGTGCAGACGAGTAGATCGTCCCGCGCATATCATTCGTAAAGAACTCGGAGTTCACAAGTGTCGCGGTCGGGATCAATTCTCCAGAAACCAATCGCACACCTCGCGTCGACGACAATTGTCTGAGAACTCTCACGAGCTCATCGATCTCGTTTTGAACGCTGACGCTGGTGATGTCCACACCGATATTCTGAAGAGCAGCTTCAATCGGACTTGCTGAAAGCCCGAGAAACTCCGGTCGTCCAGATCGCTGCACGAGTGTCATCACCGGGACAGCCTCGCTCAGGTCGACTCGAACTTCGCTCGTCTTTTTCTTGCGTTGTTCCTCGTCGAACTTTTCAAACCGTAGCCAGGCTTCGGTCCGCAACCGTTCAGAGACCGGAATCGCCCCCACGCCTTTTCCTCGTCCCGATGTTGTCAGTCGCAACTTGTCGTAAACACCTGAAGCTGGCCGCAAGTCGCCTGCCGTTGAATCCCAGACGGAGTATTCCGTTGCTCCATACTTGGCGAGAATTTCTTCTTCAACAAAGAAAATTGTGCCAGCCCAGAGACATCCCCACACCATGAGTCCTGACAGGACTTTCAGCAAAGTGCCGCTGCTGATACGTATCCCATTCCAAAGCGATTTCAGAGTACTCAGAAATCCGCGAGCAGCTACGATGATCCAATCACGAAGTTGAAGAAGCAGCTTCTTCAGCAATGATCCGGTGCTGGACAGAAAACTCTTCATCGACCTCAACTGTTGCGCAGCATCGGTTTCCTTCCAAGGAACTTCCGTGAACGTCTTCGCGACGTCATCTTTCCACAATCGATCCGCACGAAAGACGGCGAACAAGATCAGTTTGAAAATCCATGCCGGAGAGAATGGAACGATGCTGAGCAAGACGAGAGTTCGACACAGTTCAATCTTCTGACGACTCAACAGCAACTGACCGAGGACGTAAGAAACGATTCCAAACGGAGCGGCCAACGCGAAGAAGCCACCATCGTCTCCGAGGACGATCATGAAGATCAGTGCCGTTTCGATGAGTCCGATTACGACCATGCCCTTGCCGAGCATTGAGACGGATCCCTTTCGCTCAGCAACCGGTTGACTTCGTGATTCTCGACTCGTTTGCGGTTCCGAAGAGTGCGTGCTGGAAATCGCTTCGACAGCGGTTTTCACTTCACTCGCTTTTTGAAACCGTTGTTCGGGTTCCCGATCAAGGGCACGTCGAACAACACCATCGAGCCGGTGATCCATTGGAGAATGTTCCGACGGAGGACGAAAATGTCCAAGCGGCAGCTGTCCCGTCAGCATTTCATAGATCACCACTCCCAACGAGAAGATGTCTGCTCGGTGATCAACAGTCCCGGGTTTCTCGAATTGCTCCGGAGCCATGTAATGAGGTGTCCCCATCACTTGCCAGGTTCCAGTAAGCGGAAACTGATCCGGCACTCCCGAGAGCTTCGCAAGCCCGAAGTCCGCAATTTTGACGTTCCCATCCTGTGTTAGAAGGATGTTTTCCGGTTTAATGTCACGGTGAACAACGCCTCGCTCATGAGCGAATTGAAGGGCTTCACAGATCTTCGGAACAATCGCGAGTGCTTCGGCCGGAGTGAGTCGCGCGGTTTGTTCGAGTTGCCGCAGATTCGTTCCGTCGACGTACTCCATGATCAGAAAGTAGAGATCATCTTTCCTACCGAAGTCATGGATGGTGACGATGTTCGGATGACCTAGATGAGCCAGTGCACGAGCTTCGCGCTGAAACCGTTCCGCGAATGAAGGGTCTTGATCGAAGTCGGGACGCAATATCTTAAGTGCGACCATGCGATCGAGATTGCGTTGACGAGCTTTGTAGACAACCCCCATTCCCCCGTGCCCGATCATCTCCAAGATGTCGAGTTCGGGGAAATGGGGCGTCAGCTCTTCCGGTGTGGGTGCGACAAACTTCGGCTGATACGGACTCTTCTGAAAATCCGTAGCGGGATGACTTTCGAATCCGATATCCAACAGACAACGAGGACATAATCCAGAAACCGCGCTGGTGCCCAGCGGTGACTGGCACTTTGGACAGAGTTTGTTTTCCTCGTTCATCTTCGACCTCGCATTGAGTCAGAATGTGGATGCACCCTGTACTCAGCAGTTTGTCGACGATCGTTACACAACTTTTTGAGAACTCGCACCTGTTTTCCGAAACAGCTTAAGAACTGAGACTTCGGGCGAACGAACTGAGTTCGTCGTCAATTGCGTCAGCTCCGGTCTCTTCGATGGTGTCAGCGATGACCTCTCTCAACAGCTCTCGAAATCGCTTTCGCAATCGAAATGCTGCAACTTTGACAGCAGTTTCGTTCATCACAAGTGATTCAGCAATCTGCTGATACGGTCGAGCTGTCTCTTCTTGCGTCAAATGCGGAAGAAGCCGTTCGAACAGAGGTTCTTTGCCTTTGGTGCGATAGTCTTCCCGAAGCTGTTCGACCACCTGTTCGAGAATTGTGAGTGCCCATTGTCTTTCAAAAAGAGCTTCGGGAGTGACTCTCTCAACCGGTTCGAGAGAATACCGCTCCTCACCGACGGCAGCATCGATTGAGAAAACAACAGCTCCTCCGCCGCGTTTCGCCGCGTTCTCACGGCGTCGTTCGTTGGAGAGAAAGTACTGAAACGATTTCAACAGGAATGATCGAAACTTGCCCTTCTCAGCCTCCGCTTTTGAAATCAGAACGCCACTCAAAAGTTCTGAGAGAAATCCCTGCACCTGTTCCTGAGCATCCGCTGACTGCGCTCCTCGCCGTCGTGCGAATGCATAGAGTGGAAACCAATAGATCTGACACAACTCAGCCAGTGCATCCCGCGACTCGACCGATTCGACACCACGATCAGCCGACCGAACGAGCGTCCAGCGAGTCGTTTGAAACGGCACCGGACTGGCAATGTCTGTCGGCACAACGTCGACTCCATGATTTCGAACAACTCGTCGATGAGGAAAGCTGTTCGCAGGTCAACTGAGAGAGTTAAGGGTCAGCTACAAAACGGTATCCTGTTCCACGCACCGAGAGCAAGTGCTTTGGATTTGCCGGATCAGATTCAATGTACTTCCTCAGTCGAAGCACAAAGTTGTCAATTGTCCGCGACGACACTTCCGCTCCCTGCTCCCAGACGTCCCGCAAGATCCTCGATCGCGACAGCACATCTCCTTCGTGCTCAATAAAATATCGGAGAAGCTGAAGCTCCATCGTCGTCAACTGGTGGGTTTCGTCTCCGCAAACCACTTCGAAAGTTTTGAAGTTGATGCTCACATCACGAATCTGAAACTCGTCGATTTCCGTTGCATGCTTCACGACCAACTGCGCCCGAGGACGGCGCAACAGGTTCCTCACGCGGCTAAGCAATTCCGGCAATGCGAACGGTTTGGTGACGTACTGATCGGTCCCACAGTCGAACGCGTGCATCTTGTCTTCGCTGAGATTTCGCGCACTGAGCACAATAATTGGCACCGATTGATCACGGTCCCGAATTTCCCGACAGATTTCGTATCCGCTCATTCCGGGCAACATCAAGTCGAGGACAACAAGGTCGACCTGATGCGAATTCTCCTCGAAATACGCAAGTGTCGACGGACCGTCCCCGAGCACGACCGGGTCATATCCTTCAGCCTCGAAGTTAAAGCGCAGCCCGTTCGCGATCGCCTCTTCGTCTTCAACAATTAAGATTCTCTTCGTCTCGCTGGCCATAGCTGCATATCTATCATCCAGAAATTCTCGCAGTTCGTTTCCCATATTCTCTATCTGAAGCTGCGTTTCGGCAAGTGCTATCGATTGTCCAAAATTCTCATAGCTTGGCTGATCCGGCAGGAGACTCGCTTTGAATCGCTGGTTGGAAGGCGAACCCGCCGATTCGATTTTTGCTGCTCCTTGACGATGTGAAACGAATTGTGAGACGATTTCCTTCGACCTCCAGCGTTCCCCTGTCTCACCCCGCCTCCGAGGAGCCCTTCGTGATCAGGCCGACACACCTCCTGAGTCTTGCTCTGTTCATTCATCTCTGCACTTCACTGCTTGCTCTTGCTGCCGAACCTCTCCCTCCGATGGAGGCAGTACAGAAGTTTCAACTCGACGAAAGTTGTGCCATTGAACTTGTGGCGAGTGAACCCGATGTCGTCGACCCGGTTCACATTGCTTTCGATTCCAGCAACCGTCTCTGGGTTGTGGAGATGTCCGACTATCCCAACGGACCCGATCCCAACCAACCGGGCCTTTCCCGAATTCGCGTGCTCACAGACACCGACGGAGACGGACGGTACTCCGATCCAAAACTTTTCAAAGAGAACCTGCTTTTCGCCAACGGACTGATGTTCTGGGAAGACGGCGTGATCGTCACCTCGAATGGACAGGTTCTATTCCTTCGCGACCAAGACAACGACGGAGTCTGTGACGAAACGCAAATCTGGTTCGAGGGTTTCGCAACTGAGAACCCTCAGCTACGGCACAACCATCCACAACTCGCACTCGATGGATACATCTATATCGCCAACGGACTTCGCGGCGGTGAGATCGTCCCCGGACCGGACGCTCCGTGGGAGATCAAATCCCCAGCCAAACCGCTCTCGATCGCTGGAAGAGATTTCCGCTTTCACCCGCGAACAGGCGAATACGAAGCCGTTGCTGGGATGAGCCAATTCGGGCTGACGTTTCTTGATGGAAATCGGTTCGTCTGCACCAATCGGAATCCCGCCCGACAGATCGTCCTCGAAAACGATCAACTCACGTTGACTCCCGGTTTGGTGGTGAATCGTCATTACGAAGACGTTGGCCCCGCTGGCGAAGATTCCGTTCTCTATCCGATTTCAACAACCTGGACGACGTCGAACCTGCATGCAAATCAATTCACGGCAGCTTGCGGAGTACAGGTCTACCCCGATCACTCTCTCGGTCCGAAATTCCACAATGCCATCTTCACCTGTGATCCCACCGCGAACCTCGTTCACTGCACTCGAATTCGCGAAGCGGGCCCCACGTACCGCGACATACCGGATGACAGCAAACGGGAGTTTCTGGCTTCGACAGACTCATGGTTTCGCCCCGTAAACCTTGCTCTGGGTCCGGATGAGAGTCTTTACGTCGTCGACATGTACCGAGCTGTCATCGAACATCCTCAGTTCATGCCTGAAGAGCTAAAGGACCGACCGGATCTTGTCCTTGGTCGAGATCGAGGCCGAATCTGGCGGATCGTCGGTAAGGCAAAACAGAAGCCATCTGCCCAAACGGACCCCGGACAATCCACATCTCAAACTTCCACTCAATCGCTGCTCAAAACACTGATCATTGACCCCGAACATCAAAAGTCATCCTGGGAGAAAGAACACGCCTTCCGAATGCTTTTCGAAAGGAACGATTCTCAAACACCTCAACACCTACGTGAACTCCAAAAGGATCACCAGCTTGATCCAATGTTCGCCATGGCTGTCCTGAATTCTTTCGATGATGTTGAACTTGAAGACATGAAACGAGCTCTCAATTCAAAAAGCAGTCCCGGTCTCACACCATTGATTCTCAAAATCGGCTCCGACCGTTTTTCGACCGCGCCCGAGTGGATCGAGCTTGTGAACACTCGTCTTGAGTCATTGCAGAAACTCGCTCCGAATGATCAACGCCAGACCTCGCCAAACATCCGCAAACAAGTCTTCGCAACGCTGGGACGAATTCCATGGACTGACCTGACCACTGCCAATCAAGACTTCGTTCTCGATTCTCTCTTCGCAGCTGATGCAGATGACGACGCAGAATGGATCGCTGCCTTTCTGGGAGTCAGTGCGCGATCAGACTCAGATGAGATCCTTTCGAAGCTCACTACCTTCAAGTGTGATCCTGAGAAACAGGAAACGTATATCGTCGTGCTGAACTCACTCGCAACACTCTTCGCTCGACAGTCGACTGCTGACGAAGTCGAGGAGCGACTGATGCAGACGTTCCAGAGTCCGGAGATCACCTTACAACAGAAGTTGGCATGCGTTGCAGGAATCTCCGAGGGGCTGAAAGGTGGGTCTCGAGCGACTCGCGAACTGCTCCGAAAAGATAACGGAATACTTTTCGCAAATCTCATTGATGATGCAGTCGAGTTGTTCGGTGCTAATGACCCCAAATCAAAGATCGATCCAATGATCTGTCAGGTACTTGGGCTGGGGGAAGATTCTGCGTCTCTCCAACTTCTCGTCGCTGCAACCGCTTCCGGCCATGCTCAACGGGCGTCCTCTGCACTCGCAGCAATCTTTGACCGGCCCAGCGAACAACTTGTTCCCACGCTTTCAACACTCTTGCCTCAACGACGTGGGCGAATTCGTCGCGAGATCCTGCAACAGATGGCGAGATCGACTTCTCTGGCTGCGTTGCTCCTCGACGAACTTGAATCGGGAGCGGTTCATCGCACGGAAATTGACGACTCTCTCGAGCGATCGCTGTTGAGAATTGGAGATGCCGATCAGAAAGATCGTGCGAAGAAACTTCTTCAACGTGATCCTCCGGCAGACCGCGTCAGCGTGCTCGCTGAATATCAGCACTGTTTACAGCTTGAATCGAACCCATCGCGCGGGATGAAAGTTTTCGAACAGCAGTGTGCCACCTGTCACAAAGTCGGCTCCATTGGCGTCAATGTCGCTCCCGACATTTCTGATTCCAGAACGAAGACTCCCGACTTCTTTCTCATGAATATTCTCGATCCGAATCGCGCCATCGATGCCAACTACTTCAGCTATACCGTTGTTGATACATCAGGGCGCATTCACACCGGAGTTCTGGCGTCCGAGACCTCAGCCGCAATGACGCTGAAGCAACCTGAAGGCAAGACTGTCTCAATTCCCCGCGATGAAATTGAACAGGTCAAAAACAACGGGGTCTCGCTGATGCCGGTCGGACTTGAGAGAACCATCAATCCGCAGCAGATGGCCGACTTGATTTCGTTTCTCAAGAACTGGCGCTATCTCGATGGGCAAGTCCCATCGGAAGTCATCAAGCCACTTCAGCCCTGACGACGAAGTGTGTCGCTGGCGCTTAATCACACTTCGTCATGCTAGAAAAAACGGTCCAACGTGGGCGATTCCCGCGTTGGACCGTTGGCAGTTTTCAAACTAATACAATCAAGCAGTGATTGCTACTCGTTCTTTTCGAGAGAAACCGGATCGATCGTCTGCAATGGCTCGGCAGCCAGTTGAGTTCCCGAAGGATCCGGAGCTGCGAAGGTGATGATCTTTGGAATCTGCGTGTACCTGACCGCAGCTTGTCCAGTCGTCGAGCTGCTGATTTCTCCTTTGACGTTTCCGCTTCGGAATGGACCGGCACCCACAACGAACCAGTTGCTGTCTTCGGACTGAGCAAGGGCCTGACCGCCAGTACCGAGTGCCATTCCACTTCCGGTCTCGAAAGCGACGAGACCTATCTTCGCGGTCCCCGATTGTTTCTTTCGTTCGGCGAAGCGAACTTCAGGTAGAGTGACGACACCAGGCAAAACAATTTCCGGGACACCGATGAAGGAATTCGAGGAAGCTGTCCCGACAGCTCCTGTTCGAAGTTCAACGGTGATCTCGCTCTTATCGGCAGAATCGACCAGTCGAGCACCCGATTGAAGGATGCGGTGACGGACTGAAGCGATCACGTAATTCTTATCCACACAGTCCGCATACTTGTCATTCAGGAAGACCGCATGACCGCGAAAGGGCCGAAAGTCGATCTTGTCGAGCGACTGATCGACCGCATTGGTGATCAACAACTGTTCGGTTGAAGTTCTTGCTGTGTTTGAAGTTGTGGCTGTCGCACAGCCCAAACCAGAGAACAGAACCAGCGACAATAATGAAACTCGAAATGAAACCATCGGACTCCTCCTCCGTCACGACATCATGTCGTGAGAGTGACCCGCAAGAAATGAATAGGGGATGACGTTGCTTGAGTAACAGGGGAAGGGAGAGAGATCTCGTGACTAGCCGACAGCTCCAAAGTCTGTCAAGCTGATTTTCCGCGCCCTTTCAGTCTCGTTTCTGCCCGTAAAAAGATCCCGGAGCCGCTGCGATCGATGAACTCGCTTCCCCCATACACCTATATTCCAGGCAAGACTCCGCATCCGATTTCAGATCCAGCCGGACACATGTACGGAACATCCGATGCGATCGAAGATGATCACAAGTCGATGTTCGATCGTGCGGTCGAACTCTTCAATAACGGGTACTACTGGGAAGCACACGAAGCATGGGAGCAGGTCTGGATGGCCCACAATAAGAAGGGACCACAGGCCGATTTCATCAAGGCCTTGATCAAGCTCTCCGCCTGCGGAGTAAAATGCCTCGAGGGAAACCGAACCGGTGCAGAACGACATCTCCGCCGGTCAGGTGAGTTACTTGGACTCTCGCACGCAGCTGTCGACTCCATCGACACGTTCGGAGTCTCGATTGCACACTTACTTCAGCAAGTTTCAAATCTCGAAACGAAGCTGCCGATTCAGGACTCAGAAGTTGATCCGGGACCCGTTCAACCGCTCCTCGGGATCATTCCCATGTCGGACGGATAGAATGAGTCAGCGAAACACTACGCCTGCCACATATACCGCTCGAAGTCAGGACCGCAGACCTCGAGGTCAATCGTTCCTTCGCTCGGAATACGATTGACAGCTTCTCCGTTTTGCATGAGCTCAACAGCGAAGTGCATGCGGTGACCGACTTCAACTCCCAGATCCTTCTTGGGAATCGATACCTCAAGCACCTTCCCGATTGCAGCTGCGACGTTTGAGTTCGCAACGACTTCATTCTCACGAACGACCGACGATTCGATCAATCCGTTCAGCTTCACTTGAACTTCAATTCCGTAGGGCTCAACAAATCGAACGCGCATCTCTTCGTAGTCTTTCAAGTCCGACTTCGCTGCGAGAATTGTGTCGCAGCGGAGAAGGAACTGATCCTGATCAAATCCGAAATACAGATCAGTGATCGCACTATCGGAAACCATTGTCATCGTTCCGCGTTCGCTACCTGCTTCGTAATGACCGGCATTTAACCATTCAAAGAAGCTGATCCGGCCATCGACCTTCACGTTGAGAAGGGCCTTTGGTTGAGTATGCAGATGCTTTCGCTCAGCATGAGTGACCGGTTCAAACATCACCGAAGGAGGCATTTCACCGAGCAGGGTGTAAACATTTCGGAGATGCCGTCGAAAGAGCTCGTCGAACAGGTCGTCCTGTCCGGAATGATGATCGTCACCGTACCACCAGTACCAGTCGCTCCCTTCAGCGATCATCAATTCCTTCCACGCTTCCTGAATGGCTTCAGGAGCGAAGCGGCCCGACTTCTCCGCCTTCTTCAAGAAGGAGCGAGTGATGTGAACAAGATCCCACGCGTCACGGTCTTCCTGATGTCCGATCCAGATATAGAAGTCGTGATTGATCCAGCTACCAGCGAAGAGTCGATTGATCTTCTTTTGCGGCGGATGCTTGGCGAGGAACTCACTCACCCGAACCGAATTGACTTGTGGATCGACAACTGACTTGCGGTACAAGCTGCGAAGGAAACCAACGCCGCCGTCCGGGAAGTACTCCCAGCAGTTCTCTCCATCCAGCACGATCGGCACAAACGCCGGCTGTTCGGGATTATGTTTCTCAACAGCGTGAGCAATCCCTTTCACCTTGGCGAGCAAATCATCAGCCGCCCAGTTTGGATCGTTCCGCTGATAGTGGAAACCGATCAGATCGCTAAGTCCGTGATCGCGGAAGATTATACTCAGCGACTCCCCTTCACTGCTCACTTTCCACGGCTGGTACAACAGCTCCGGACGATTCACATTCCCGTGAGCGTCTCGATGGACAAAGTTATCCGTCGAGTGACCGAGGATCTCTTCGTCGGTCGCAATCCATTCGATCCCCACGTCGATGATTGATGCGAGAATGTCTTGCGAAACCGATCCTTCAGACGGCCACAATCCTCGCGGTGGTTCTCCGAACAGCTTCGTATGGTACGCGACCGCTTTCTCGAGATGCCGTTTGACGTCTTCTTTATAGCTGTCGGTGTACTGCGGCATTTTGCAGCCCGGCATCGCTTCTCGCGCAGACTTTTTGTCCCAGAGCAACGGAAGAATCGGGTGGTAGAAGGGAGTCGTGGTGATCTCAACTTGGCCACCTTCTGACAACTCGCGGTGCAGCGGAATCACTTCCGCGACCAACTCACGCTGTCGATCCAGAAGCCAGTTCTTTTCGTCTTCGGTCCAGTCTCGCCCCTTCGTTCGAAACGCCGTCAGATCAGCATCACGTTCGAAAACGAGTTCATGAATCCAGGTCAGATTGTTCCAGACCTGCAGGTCCCGCAACTCCTGTTTCGTGAATCGCATGAGTGCGATCTCTGCGGAGTCGCGGCCCAGTCCACGCTTCTGAAATAGTTCATGATATCGCGGGTAAATGCGAATCATGCTTTGCTCGTTCGCCATGAAGAAGTTGTCGAGCAGGTAGCAGGCGTGTTCCTGATCGAGGCTGTCGGCATTCATCCTCGATACTTTGAGATGCCGATCGACGTGACCGTTCTCGTAACGTTGAATCTGCTCCAACAAGCTGGGAACTAGATTGATCGTACAATGAAACTCTGGTACCTCCTGTATGTGCATCGCCATCCCGAGGTAATCTTTGGTGGCATGCAAGCGCACCCACGGCATCAGAGTTTCATCTGCGACATCATCCGGGTAATACGGTTGATGTTGATGCCAGAACAATGCAAGTGAAACAGGTTTCATCGGGAACACTTCATCAGAATCGACGTCACGCTACGACTGAACGCTCGTAGCGATCCAAGACAAAAACTCGAACGCAACACACAGCTGCACATCGAACAAACCAGTCAGCATTTGATGGTGATCGGCGAAAGTCTGAGTCATCATGGCTCTGACCGAACTCGGTCTTTGGCTCGTTCGTAAACGTCAATATAGTTCCGAGCACTCCCCGACCAAGAGGAATCTTTCCGCATTCCGTGATCGACGATCTTTCTCCAGTCATCATGGAAGTGCTGATACAGGCCGACAGCTCGCCAGACAGTGTCCAGAAACGCATCACCGTGATAGTGGTGAAACTGAAATCCGTTGGCTGTGCCGTTGGCGAGTGTTTGAGAATTGGTGTCGACGACGGAATCGGCCAATCCTCCGACAGCATTCACGATCGGCGGAGTGCCGTAGATCAAGCTGTATTGCTGATTCAGCCCGCACGGCTCAAACTGGCTGGGCATCAAGTATGCATCTGCTCCAGCTTCAATGCGATGAGCCAAGGCATCGTCAAATCCGATGATAGCTGCGACTTTCTCCGGATGAGACTCCTGCAGCCCGCGGAGATAGTTTTCGTGTCTTTCTTCACCCGTTCCCAAAACGACGAGTTGCACATTCGCCCCGAGAAACTGGCCAGCCTTCAAAGTGATTAAGTCGAGCCCTTTCTGGTCCGTCAGACGAGAAATCATGCCGAACAACATCGCCTCTGGCTTTTCGGGCAATCCCACTTCTCTTTGCAGGGCAGCCTTACAACGTGCCTTCCCTTCTTCAACTGTGTCGGCAGTGTACTGTGTGTCGAGATGCGGATCGATTTCAGGATTCCAGACGGTCATGTCGACGCCGTTGAGAATCCCGACGAGATCGTCCCCACGGTATTCGAGAACGGGATCGAGTCCGTATCCAAACTCCGGGCGACAGATTTCTTTCGCGTAAGTCGGGCTCACAGTTGTCACCTGATCCGCCATCGCAATCCCTGCTTTGAGCAGGTTCAGGTGGCCCCAGAATTCCAACTGTCGCCAATTGAAGAACCGGGGGTGAATCCCGGTATTCATCATCTGCCAACTCGGGAACTGTCCCTGAAACGCCATGTTGTGGATCGTCATGACCGTCGCGACATCCTGCAGCGGGCCACCCTGTTCGCGGCTCTGCAGAACGAGCGCTGGAATCAGACCGGTTTGCCAGTCATTCGCGTGAATTACATCCGGAATGAAAAGCGTCCGTGCCAGTTCGACCGCTGCCCGACTGAAAAAGAGAAACCTTTCAGCGTTGTCGGCGTAGTCGCTTCCCCCCTCGACATATAATCCCGCACGATCGAAGAAGCTCGGACAATCGACCAAAAGCACTTTGACCAGATCTCCGGGAAGTCGAGTCTCGTAGATGGTCGCTTCAATGGTGGTGCTGGGAAAATCAATGCGAACTTCCCCAACGACGCTGCCTCGCTTCTCCTCCGAAATGAAACGGCGATAACAGGGCATGACCAGAACAACTTCGTTCCCCGCCTCAGCCAGAGCATTCGAAAGCCCGGAAGCCACATCCGCCAGCCCACCCGTTTTCGCGAATGGAACCGCCTCGGAAGAAACCATCATAATCCGCATCGAAAGCTCCTGAGATGGTCACAAACGTTTCAGAATTTCATCTGAAGACAATACGAAAGAGAACGTAACGCATTACCGCCCGAAACTCCAATTCCGACTGGCGTGGATCGCTCGAATCCACCAATCCTGATCATCGGCCGGAATTGATACCGATACTCTCCGCTTGAAAAAACAGCTGATGCTCTGACGAAGCAAATCTCTGAGAGTCCGAGAATCCGAGTTCATCAGCCATCGCTTGTGAGTCAGCGGTCATCGGCGTATGCTCGATGTTGAACTTTCAGTTTTCCTCCCACCGATCACTCCCTGGAGCTTCATTCCATGAAGACACTTCTTCTCACCACAACGATGGCCTCAGTTTTCCTCTGTTCGGCCTTCGCAAATGCAGTCGATGTTACCCTGAACGTCGGAGACAAGGCTCCCAGCTTTGTCATTCAGGATGACACAGGTGCCAACTGGAATTCAGACAAGCACTTCGCAGAAAAAACCGTAGTCGTGTATTTCTATCCTGCGGACATGACCGGTGGATGCACCAAGCAAGCATGTGGATTCCGCGACGATCTTTCGAAGCTGGAAAGCGAAGATGTTGAAGTTGTCGGCGTGAGTGGAGACTCCGTTCGCAATCACCAACTCTTCAAGAAAGCTCACGACCTCAATTTCACACTACTCGCCGATCCCGATGGCGTCGCTGCCACAGCTTTCGGTGTCCCATTCACAAAGGGCGAACAATCCATCACTCGCGAAATTGATGGAAAAGAAGAAGTTCTGACACGTGGTGGAACGGCGAAACGCTGGACGTTTGTCGTCAAGAACGGAAAAGTTGTCTACAAGGACGACAAAGTCAATGCCGCGGAAGACAGCCAAAAAATTCTGGCAGCCATCGAAGGCCTGAAGAAGTAGTCGAACGGCATTTCTTCCACGCTCGCTGTCGAAAGTGATCTCGGTCACTGACCTCAAAACCCATTGCGGGCATCTCTTCGAAACTCTTGAGATGCCCGCGTGGATTTGAGAAGTCGATATCACACAGGTCTTGGAAGCCTCAAAGCTTCGGCCAACAGATTCTCATTCGCATCGTTCACACTATTGAGTCGCTCCTTATGCTACGTTTGCTGACCACACTCTGCCTGTTCTCCCTGTTTGTTTCGGAGACATACGCTCAGCCGAACTTCGTCATCTTCATCGCTGACGATATGGCATGGGACGACAGCGGCGCTTACGGCCACCCCAATATTCGAACGCCGAATATCGATCGTCTGGCCGAGGAAGGCATGCGATTTGATCGAGCCTACCTGACATGTTCATCCTGCAGCCCGAGTCGATGTTCGATCCTCACCGGTCGATATCCTCATTCAACCGGAGCTGGAGAGCTGCACTTGCCGTTGCCGGCTGACCAGACGCTTCTCAGCACACCTCTTCGTGAGAAGGGCTATTACACAGCTTCGGTTGGGAAATGGCATCTCGGAGACAATGCAATCTCACAAATGGACCTTGTCAAACAGGGCGGTGGTCCTGGTGGAGAAGGCCACTGGGTGGATGTCCTCAAAAATCGACCGAAGGACAAACCGTTCTTCCTGTGGCTGGCTGCTTTCGATCCTCACCGCGGTTACAGCCCGGGAGCTATTGATCCTCCGCATACAAATGACGATGTGATCGTTCCGCCGATTTTTCCGGACACAACTCCGGTTCGAGAAGATCTTGCTCTCTACTACGACGAAATCGGCCGCTTTGACGAATACATCGGATTGGTCCGAGAAGAACTCAGCAATCAGGGCGTCCTCGACGAGACCTTCATTCTCGTCATCAGCGACAACGGGCGACCGTTTCCCCGATGCAAAACGACTGTCCTTGAAGACGGAGTCAAAACTCCTTTCATCGTCCGGTATCCGCCGATCGTCAAGCCGGACCAAGCAACAACATCCATCGTGAGCACCGTCGACATCGCCCCGACCGTTGTTGAACTCGCTGGCGCGACGCAACTGGACTCTTTCCAAGGCAAGTCATTCGTCCCGGTTCTTCGGACTCCAACGATTCATTCGCGGCTCTCCGCATACTCAGAACACAACTGGCACGATTATCGTGCGTTTGAACGAAGCGTCTGCACGAGCAAATACCGCTTCGTTCGAAACTGGGCTCCCAGCCTGCCTGCAACTCCGCCAGCAGACGCCGTTCGTTCACCAACTTATGATGAAATGAAACGACTTCACGCAGAGCAGAGCCTCGCCCCCACACAAAACCTGGTCTTCGACACACCGCAACCGGAACGTGAACTCTACGATGTCGTCAACGACCCGCATTGTCTCGTCAATCTTTTGACGGATGTCCCGAAGACGTCGGAAATTGAACGCATCGCCCTGGAACATGAAGGCATGTTGAACCAGTGGCAACAGGAGACCGGCGACTCCTTCCCCGGATTCGACAAACTCACCCCGGACGGATTCCATCGCGTCACAGGGACCAGAATTCCAGGCGTCGCTGCACCTCATCCATCATTGAAGAAGTAAGTGCAACGCAACATTCACATCGTGCAATTCACCCGTCTTTGAAGAGTGGAGATCAGTTAATGCTATTGCAATTTCGAGTCACCAGTCTGTTTTGTGTCGCAGCTTGTAGTTTCGCCAGTCTTAGCGCATACGCTGAGAACGAGAACAACAAACTGCAGTTCGACGGCTCTGAAGCACGCGTGTACAAAACCGTCGGCGACGAAGAGCTGAAGATCCATATCTTCCAGCCGTCAACGCGCTCGGAAGAGCCGCGTCCGGCGATCGTGTTTTTCTTTGGCGGAGGTTGGAAAGCCGGATCGCCAAGACAATTCGAGCAACACTGTCGCTACCTCGCGGAACGCGGAATGGTCGCGATGACGGCCGATTACCGCGTCTCCTCAAGGCACGGGACAAAAGCGAAAGAATCGGTCCAGGACGCCAAGTCTGCAATGCGATGGATTCGAAATCATGCCGACGAATTGAAGATCGATCCGAATCGCCTCGCCGCCGGAGGTGGATCAGCGGGTGGTCACCTCGCTGCCTGCACGGCGACAATCTCCCAATTCGATGAACCGGGCGAACCGAACGAAACAAGCTGCCTCCCGAATGCCCTCGTCCTGTATAACCCTGCCGTGACCCTGGCCCCGTTCGAAGGAAATCAACCCCTTTCGAACGACCGGATTTCACGCGACGGAACACTTGATGAGCGCATGGGAACGAAGTCCGAAAACCTTTCTCCGGCTCATAACGTCCGATCCGATCTTCCGCCAACGATCATGTTCTTTGGAACGGAAGACTTCCTCCTCGATGGAGCGAAGTACTTCGAAAAAGAGATGCTCGCCACCGGCAATCGATGTGAACTCATCCTGTACGACGACTACGCCCACGGCTTCTTCAACTTCGGCAAACACGAAAACAAACCGTTCGTGACCACTCTGATCGCGACCGACAAATTCCTCAACTCAGTCGGCTTTGTCGATGACAACGAACACGTTGAGGACTGGATGGCGAAGCAATAAACCGTTGCGAAGTTGGAGACTCACTTGAGTTTCCAGTGAGCCATCCGCAGGACGGCATTCGATGTCTCAGCGGGCTTCTCGTACCAGACGGTCAAAAGAGAGCTATCGTCAAGCTGAACTGTCGATGGATATCCCAAGTCGCCTGAAGCACCGTCACCACTGATTGTGATCGGCTCCGACCAAGACTGCCCATTGTCTTCGCTGATTCGTGCCTGATTCCCGTAAGGACGACGACGATACCCATAGGTCATCAACAATCGTCCGTCGCTCAACTTGGTCAGATGACTCGGAAGGCCCCACACGCCGATCGATTCCGGGACGGACCATGTCTGGCCGCCATCGGATGAAACGCTCTGAAGTGTCTCATGATGGTTCTTCGAATTGTGGTTTCGAATATGAACGACAATCGTTCCATTCGCAGCTTCAACCGCATGGAGCTCGTGATACTGGTTCGGGTCATCCCCTTCTCGAGCGGGAATCTCCGCCAGCCAATCCCAACTCACTCCATCATCACCGGAGACAGCTACGCCGACTCGACGATTTTCTTCCCACAACTGCTTCCCAGCATACAGAATCCTTCCATCTGAAAGCTGAATGGGACCATGCGGGCTGTTTACGAGACAATCGTACTTCGCAGACCAATTCAGCCCCTGATCCTCTGACCGCAACATCCACGTCCCCAATTCTCGCTGCCGGTCTGCCTCGCTCACCATCAAGCCTTCCGACTTCCAGCGGTCGAGACGAGTCGCATCCCACGAGTTCTCTCGAATTGCCTTCTGAAGACTCGGTTCATAAGCCAGCGAAGAGAATGTTGTCACCAGAATAGCGCCTGATGCAGTCTCCAGAACACCTGAATCACGATCATCAATCGCAGAATCGAGGAGTGTTCGAGGCCAGGTCCAGCTCTTTCCGTCATCGTCGGAGGTCATCCACTCTACCGTTCCGAACGGACAGACATGGGCCTCTCGACGTCCGGACCAGACAAGCAGCAATCGACCGGATTTTTGACGAGTCAACGTCGGCCAGCCATGATAGAACTCAGGCTGTCGACTGATCGTTCGGATCGAGAGAACTTCCGCAGCTGGAGGTTCCGCCAGGACATTGCCCGCAATCAACATGAAGATCGTTGCCACACTACTGACAACTCGAATCGTTCGTTGCATGTTCAGATATTTCATGCACGAATTCTGATCGTTCAACTCAAGCAATACAACCGACGCCCGACTCTAAAGAAGTTGAGCTTCGCTGACACACGTATTCCGATGGATACGATTCGAGATTGAAACCATGGACTCAATAATTGGTTTCAACACTCCCATCAGATGCAGTGCGCCAGAGAAGCATCAACGTTCGATTGAGATCATGCCAGTGCGTCGTCTTCAGGCATCACATCAATTCGATGTCGAGACGTTTGGCACGGCACATTTCGGAGTGACTTACGCTTCACAGCTTCCGAAAGAAACCATGTCCGGACCACAGCATCCGGCTTGTGCGTAGAGTTCGTCTTTCGCGTCTGCTTCCAGAACGCAAAAGACTTCCCATTTGTGACCGTCGGGATCGACAGCCCACACCTTGTCTTGCACTGCGTAGCAACAGGTCGTCGCTTCTTCAGTAATGGTCTCGATTCCTGTGTTCTGAAATCGCTCAAGAGCAGCATGAACATCCACCACAGATTTCACCTGAACTCCAAAGTGCGCAGATCCTCCTTCAACCTGAAAGGCTTCCTCAACTTCGTTCAATGTTAAATTGACTGAAGGATCTGTCGGCTCAAACTTCGCGTAGCGCGCTCGCTCCTTACTGGGCGCACAACCGAGAAGAACCTGATAGAACGCCTTCGACTTTTCGATATCCGTCACGTTGAGAGCGACGTGCAATCGGAAGTTGCCAGGAAATTGGACGGCGGATTGAAGAGACATGTTCAGACTCCTTGTGAAACAGAGTTAAGGTATCCAGAAATTTTCTGTTTGATTTCATCGCGAATACGACGAAAGACTTCCAACTTCTGGACATCGGTTCCGGTTGCATCGGCAGGATCTTCAAACGGCCAATGCAATACGGACTTGGCTCCGGGAAGAACCGGACACGATTCCCGGGCGTTGTCGCAGACAGTTACGACAAGATCAAAATCTTGATCCTCGATCTGCCCGACAGACTTGCTTTCATAAGACGAAATATCGATTCCCAACTCGCTCATTACTTGAACTGCAAGTGGATGCACATACCCCGACGGCTTTGACCCAGCGGAATGAGATTCCCACTTCCCAGCCCCGAGTGATTCCCACAGTGCTTCCGCCATTTGAGATCGACACGAGTTACCTGTGCACAAAATAAGTACACGCTGCACCACACTTCTCCTGTTGGGATTTCGATTTTGATTCTTCACTTTGCAGCCATCGAGAGTGACGACTGTTGATGGACTCACTCACCAATTTCGTTCTTCAACCATGCGAGAACCTGCTGTTCGATGTCATCTCGAACAGAACGAAACGCGTCCAACTGTTCGGCTTCCGTCCCTTCAACAGCTGCCGGATCACGAAATGGCATGCACTGCGTGTTGAGCGCGAATGGCCAAATCCGGGGACACGATTGTTCCGCCTGCTCGCAAACAAAAATCACATGACTCGCGGAGACCTTCCCCAGATACTCGTTCAACGATTTCGATCGATGACTGTCGAGGCTGATTCCCACTTCGTTCATGACTTGAGTGGTGAATGGGTGGATGCCTTTTGGAGATAGGCCAGCACTGCATGCATCGAAATGTGCCTCGCCATGTTTTCGAAGAAACGCCTCCGCCATCTGGCTGCGGGCAGAATTTCCGGTACACAGAAACAGCACAACAGGCTTCTCAGCAACAAATGGCTTCATGGTCACATTGCCATATTTGGTGGTAAAAATTTTTATTGAATCGCTTCTTGCCGCGACGACAGATCTGTCATCAGCATTGTTTCCAGGCACGAGAAGAACCCGTCCAGGCAGCCGCATTTCAGCTGGTAGTAACTCAACGAACCTTCTTTGCGAACCGTCACCAGCCCGACATCTTTCAGCACCGCCAGATGCTTGGAGACCGTCGACTGATCCGATCCGACTTCGTTCGTCAAATCCCCCACGCACATATCTTTTTTCTGTAGTAGATCGAGCATCAGCAACCGACTCGGATGAGACATCGCCTTCGCGATCTTCGCCCGGGCTTCGTATCGTGCTCGTTCCTTTTCATTCATGGTCATATTGCCATATTATCATCGGCGTACTTCTTGGTCAACATCCAACGAATCCTACTCAAATCACGACAAAGCAGAAACAAGACTTTCCGAGCCAACTCACCTCAAGAAGATCCCGATGCTATTCGTCACTCAAGAACGAAGCGACACATGGAGAAACAACCGGTGAATACCCTTCCCTCATCGCATTCACCGTCGACGCAGGAGTCAAGACGACAACGGACTCACTCGCACCGCATCTGATCGGAGCTCGATATCCCTCATGAGACCACGGAAACAGCTTGTGACCGAACCAAAGATGCGGCGACTCGTTGGCTGAGTATCGCACAAACACTCCGTCCGGCAATTCACCGAGTCTGCATTGATGTGTTCGCTTTGTTCTCTCATTCGTCAAACGATCAAAGTGGAGATGCTTATCTACTTCAGTGATCCCGCATTTGCCATTGAGTCCCAGCTCCGAATTTCCACGCGTCCAGGCAATCTTGAAGTCTCGGAATCGGTCACGTCGACACTCACCGCAAGGCCGATGCCCAGCCGCCAATGCGGTCGCCTCATCGAGAAAGAAGAGTTCCGTATATTTGCCGGGCTCCATCAATGGCCGTCGCCGACCTCGAAACTCTGTTTCACAAATGATCCATCGCTTCTCCGAACAGAATTGCCTGAGTAGATTTCGCTCACTGCCGTGAAGACATCCACGGTTACCCATAAACATTCCACGAGACGAAACAGCCTCAATCACACTTTCCGGCGTCACACGATTCTGAAGTGGCATTTGAAACTTACTTTCTCGAACTTGCCTGACATGCGAACGAGTTCCGAGGCAAACCGCTGAAGCCTCTCTCGCTCCTCGACTGACGATCAAGCAATTAAGCCCCCGATACGTCCACATTGTCGCCATGAAATCAATCGCGCCCAGCAACAAGTAGATCAGTTCGAATGCAGATCCGCGGATGCGAGTTGGAAGAATGGTCATGCCCCGTCCCAGCCGAATGACAAACAATGACGAGAACGTTACCGCAATTGGGGGAAACTTATCGGGCCTTTCTCCGATTCAGGCACTACGTCTTCAAGAATTTTATGGCCGAGTATTACTTGTCATCCGTACACGTATTCGGCTACTCTAAACCAGAAGGGGCGGGCTTCTCATCCATGCCGACCGGGCGGCATTCGATTGTGTCGTTAAGAGCGTTCAGTCAGCTTCATGACGGAACGAGTTCACCACTAACACGATTTAGACAATGTAGAGAGCAGCGACCATGCTTGAACAGGCGAGACGACGACGCCAATCAACTCGATTCAGTATCAGTGCATTCAAATTCATCAGCGTATCATCGACAGCCGCCTGGATCCTGTTTGTCTGCTGGGTAGTCTTCACCAACGAGCAACGACCGATCGAGCAGCGACTCGAACCACTTCAAGCACTTGCTCTACTCTGCTCAATTGCCGCCTCATTTTTAAATCTCTGCGGCATCTGGATCATCCTCGGCAGTGCAGACCTTCTATGCGACATCCATGAGGTCCAGATGGCCAGAGTCAGACGAAACTAAAGCACGATCCGGTGAACTGCAGCGGTTGTAGAAGCTCAGCGTTGGCGTGCCACAGTCTGTAGTAGTGACACTTCTTACAGATTAGTCGCTTTCTCCACCGACTATAACTCCATGTTTCACTGACGCTTGTGGAGCGGAATATTGAACGGGAAGGGAAATCAACAACTTCTAATTCCAATCTATTCCCATCTTCTTACGAATCGTTTTCACCTCCACTCGTGAAGGCGTCACGGAGTCTGTCCAATCATCCGCTGAAACCAAGACTCCCGAACCAAGTTTTAAAATTGATTACAGGAAGATCTCTAATCTCATAACTGTGTGAGCAACACAATCAGTCTGAGATCTTGAAATTCCGATACTGATGCCCTGACTACAACCCTGCGACGCTTCCCACAAACTACTCAAGCATGAGGCACAGTCGGAAGAGAAAGTGGATTCTGCTGGGAGCCGATATCGCGATCAAATTCTGTTGGGAGCGTTCTGTTGCGGCTGTGTGGTGATCTGCGAGAATTTGCAGACATCGTGAAAGAACTTGCAGACTGTCGCGGTTCACTCGAGGAATTCGCATTCGTTGAAATCTATTTCGCAAGCTTGAGACGCTGAAGTCAGTCAATTTGCGATTACACGAATGGCGTCTTGGCATGCTTCGTGCTAATTGACATCACACATGGTGAATCCATGTTCGCTCGCCAAGAACATTGCAGCCTGCGATGACCGCGCAGTCTCCTGTTGCGCCGGAATTTGATCCTCCTTCCCTTCAATCCCTTCCATTATGTCAGTAAAGATCACGATGCGTCTTATCCTTCTGGCCACAGTCGCCATTGCCTCACTTGCCCTTTCAGCAACCAGCAACGTTCAGCAGTCCGTCACTCAACAGTTAGGTTCGATGTTGGGGCTTCAAGGATCAGACGAACATGCAGAGGAAGAGCACAACTCAAGTGAACACTCTGAAAGTCATGTCGCGGAAGAGCATACCGAAGCTGCGCACGCAGAGGGTGAACATCATGCCATTCACAAAATTGTTGTGACGAGCCCAATTCAGCAGGACGTCACACTGACACGTCAGTATGTCGGCCAAATCCATTCGCGTCGCCACATCGAAGTCTGTGCACTGGAAGGTGGCTATCTGAAAGAAATCAAAGTCAACGAAGGGCAAGAAGTTAAGGAGGGGGATCACATGTTCCACATCCTGCCGACACTTTATGAAGCCCGACTTGCTGCTGATGTCGCAGAAGCTGAACTCGCTCAGGTGGAGTACGACAATACCAAGAAGCTGGTCGATCAGGAAATTGTGTCAGTCCAAGAACTGAAGCTTGCCAAAGCCAAGCTGGACAAGGCACAAGCCAAGGTCGATCTGGCTAAAGCCGAGCTCAACTTTGCTGATATCAAAGCTCCATTCGATGGAATTATTGACCGGTTGCATGAACAGCAAGGAAGCCTCATCGAAGAGGGAGCCATGCTGACAACGTTGTCTGACAACCATGTGATGTGGGTCTATTTCAATGTCCCGGAAGTTCGCTATCTGGAATACCAGAAAGCCATCCAGAACGACCCTGAACAGCAAAATCTTGATGTCCAGCTGAAACTGGCCAACCATGAGATCTTCGAACATGCTGGGACAATTGGTGCCATCGAAGCAGACTTCAATAACGAAACGGGGAATATCGCTTTCCGTGCGGATTTCACCAATCCGGATGGCCTATTGCGGCATGGACAGACCGGAACGATCTTGATCAATCGAGTAGCGGAGAATGCCGTCGTCATTCCTCAACGTGCCACGTTTGAGATTCTCGCCAAGAAGTATGCGTACGTCGTTGGTGATGACAACATAGTTCACCAGCGAGAGATTGTCATTCAGAACGAAAAGGATGACATTTTTCTCGTCAAAGAAGGCCTCGGCGTAAATGACAAGATCATCCTCGAGGGGATTCGCCAAGTGCGAGATGGCGATAAAGTCGAGTACGAATTCGAAGACCCCGCAAAGGTCCTGGCAGATCTAAAATACCACGCCGAGTAATGTCGTCCCATCGCACGCTTGCTCGACTTCAACAAGAGCAAACGATTCGATTCCATCCATTGATCAAACTAGCGATCAAGCAGCCAATCTTCTTCGTTGCAATCGTAGCTTACACGAGTGAATGGTCTCGGTCTTCATTCTTTGAGCAACGCATCGGCGGACACCTGACACTCATTCTTCATTGACGTCACTTGTTAGACATCTATGTTTGCTAAATTTCTTCACCGCCCCGCACTCGCGATTGTCATCTCCTTGCTGATTCTCTTCATGGGAGGATTAGCGATCAACGTTCTTCCGGTGTCACAGTTTCCTTCCGTGGCCCCACCGAGTGTACGAGTCTCGGTTTCGTATCCGGGAGCCAGTGCAAAAATTCTGATCGAGTCCACGATGGTGATTCTCGAGCAGGCAATCAACGGCGTTCCCAACATGCGATACATGATTGGCGACGCAACGAGCGCGGGTGAAGGTTCCATTCAGGTCATCTTCGAACCTGGCACGGACCCCAACGTGGCAGTCATGAACGTGAACAACCGGGTGCAGTCCGTTAAAAACAACTTGCCCCCGATTGTGGAACGTGAAGGAATTATCGTCATGCAAAACATGACGAGCATGCTGATGTACCTAAACATTTTTAGCACAGATCCCGATGTCGACCAGAATTTTCTGTACAACTACGCGACGGTCAATGTCCTGAACGAGATCAAACGCATCCCCGGAGTGGGCCAAGCTTCAATCCTGGGGAACCGGGCCTACGCCATGCGTGTTGAGCTCGATCTGGATCGCATGCGTGCTTACAAAGTGAGTTCTGAAGATGTGATGGAAGCGCTCGCTGAACAAAGCATGATCGGAACACCGGGGCGGCTTGGGCAGGCGACCGGACAGACCTCTCAAACACTTGAGTATGTCCTAACCTGGATCGGCCGCTACTACACTCCGGAGCAATACGAGCAAATCATTCTCAAGGCGAACTCCGAAGGAGAAATCTTAAGACTCGGAGATGTGGCGAATGTCTCTTTGGGATCGTCATTCTATGACTTGTATTCTGACATTGATGGTTTGCCGGCAGCTGCCATTGTTCTGAAGCAAACACCTGGATCAAATGCCGCTGAGGTGATTGAAAAAATCAAGGAGAAAGTGGAGGAAATCAAGGAGAAGACGTTCCCGCCTGGAATGGACTACGCAGTCACTTACGACGTGTCCAAATTCCTGGATGCCTCCATCGAGAAGGTGCTGCATACACTCTTCGAAGCATTCATTCTCGTTTCGCTGGTGGTGTTGCTATTCCTGGGAGATGTACGCAGCACGTTGATTCCAACGCTTGCTGTCCCGGTCTCGTTGATTGGAACGTTTTTCTTTATGCTGATGCTGGGCATGTCCGTCAACTTGATCACTCTGTTCGCGCTGGTATTGGCGATCGGCGTGGTGGTCGACGATGCAATCGTGGTGGTTGAAGCAGTTCATGAGAAGATGCATGCAAAACATCTGAGCCCGTACAAAGCCACACAGGAAGTTGTTCAGGAAATCAGCGGTGCGATTATTGCCATCACACTCGTGATGGTCGCAGTGTTCATTCCCGTGACCTTCATGACAGGGCCTGTTGGAGTGTTCTACCGACAGTTCGCACTCACTATGGCTATTTCGATCGTCATTTCGGGCGTGGTGGCACTGACACTCACCCCTGTGCTGTGCGCGATGATTCTGAAACCACATGGCGCTGGACCGCAATCCCGGGGAGTGATCGCGTTCCTCAACCGTGTCATGAATCGAATGCTCGGCAAGTACTCATTTCTATTGCGAGGTCTGCTCTGTATCTTGCTTGGAGGAGCTGTCGGAGTTGGTGTCTACTATTTATTGCATGTCGAAATCGTACATGAAGTCATCTCTGAACAAGTCCACCTTACCGAATTCCGAGAGCGGGTCATCGTCGGGATTACCTCGTTGTTCGCAGCATTAACGTTTCGGGCTGCATTTTCGGGAAGTTCCGGAAGTCGAAAGGTTCGTGGACCGCTGGGGATGTTTTTGCATGTGTTCGACCAGTTTGTAGAAAGGATCACAGGCGTTTACTCCTGGATCGTGAGCAAGATCATCATGCGTCGACTGCTCACAATGATCGTCGTCGGTGTCTTTGGTTACGGCATCCTCGTGGTGAATCAAGTCCTTCCGTCCGCGTTCATTCCGCAGGAAGATCAGGGAATGATCTATGGAGTGGTCCAGACACCACCTGGGTCAACGCTGGAATATACAAACGCGAAGTGCCACGAGCTTCAGGCCATTTGCAAAGAGCTGGACGAAGTTGCCTCCGTCTCTTCTGTTGCTGGATACGAGGTTCTCACTGAAGGTCGAGGCTCCAACGCTGGCACGTGTCTTATCAATCTCAAGCCTTGGGCAGAGCGTCAGGCGACTTCCAAACAACTGATTGAAAAACTTGAAGAACGTGGAACCGAAATCGCAAATGTCAAGTTGGAATTCTTCGAGCCACCTGCAGTCCCTGGCTTTGGGGCAGCTGGAGGCTTTTCCGTCAATCTGCTCGACAAAACCAACAGCGGAGACTACGAGGCTTTCGGCGCTATCGTTGATAATTTCATGGAGGAACTCGGCAAGCGAAAGGAACTTAAAGGGCTGTTTACGTTTTTCGCGAACAACTACCCGCAGTATGAAGTGTTGATCGATAATGACGTCGCCATGCAAAAGGGAGTTTCAATCAAAGATGCGATGGACAATCTGTCCATTACCATCGGAAGTACCTGGGAGCAGGGTTTCGTCCGCTTCGGACAGTTCTACAAAGTCTATGTCCAAGCCGCTCCAGAGTTTCGACGCTACCCCGAAGACCTCGACAACATGTTCGTCAAGAACGATCGTGGAGAGATGGTCCCTTACTCCTCGTTCATGAAACTCGAGAAGAAGCAGGGACTGAACGAGATCAGTCGGTACAACTTGTATTTAACCGCTCCGATTCAAGGAGCACCTGCGAAGGGATATAGTAGTGGCGAAGCGATCGATGCAGTCAAAGAAGTCGCTGCTCAAACTCTTCCGAATGGCTACGATATTGACTGGCAGGGTCTGGCGTACGACGAGGCGAAAGCAGGAAACACGGCGATCTTCATTTTCCTGATTGTGGTCGTGTTCGTCTACATGGTTCTGGTCGGACAGTATGAAAGTTTCATCATCCCACTTGCCATGATCACTTCGCTCCCGATCGGAATCTTTGGCTCGTTCTTGTTCTTAAAAGCGATGGGATTGGCCAACGACGTTTATTGCCAAATCGCGTTAGTCATGCTGGTCGGTCTACTCGGAAAGAACGCGATCCTGATCATTGAATTCGCTGTCCAACGTCGTCAACAGGGGCACTCCATTAAGGATGCTGGAATTGAAGGGGGACGACTCCGCTTCCGACCGATTTTGATGACCTCTTTCGCCTTCATCGTCGGCCTGATTCCACTCATTCGAGCCACGGGACCTGGTGCCATCGGAAACCGTACGATCGGCACAACAGCTATCGGCGGGATGCTGTTAGGAACGCTCGTTGGGGTCTTCATTATCCCGGGGCTCTACTACCTCTTCGCACAACTCGCTGACGGTCGCTCGCTCATTCGCGATGAACACGACCAGCCACTGAGTGAAATTCCGGAACAGGGCGAGACTCTCCACACCAGTTCGAGCCATTGACCGTCGTACATTGTCGCTTCTCGCAAGTAATTTTATGCGATGAAACGTGTGCTCTCATTGCGCAGACAAACAGTCTCGAAACCGCGTTACCGTAAGACGATAGCTCCTCACTCTTCCCGCAATCGCTACAGCCCTCACATTCCATCGATTCCGAACCCTGTTTCTGCAAATGTTTGCACAGGCCGTTCAACTCAAATGATGCTTAAAACGCTCACTGTCCCGCTGGACGATACACACACTACCAGCCGCTGCATGCGATGCTGAGTACTGACGCCCGAGGGTGACCTCACAAACAGAGTGTGCCAGTGGGTGTGTCAAGATGACAAAAATTCATCAGGGACGGTCATGAGCAACCTTTACGAAATCGGATCACGTATCCAGGCCACAAAGTCGAAGGTCTTCAGCGCCATTGTTTGCGGATCGTTGGTCGTTACTTCAGGGTGCGGTATTCCAAATCATCGCGGTGCTCTTCCGGGGCCACAGATGCCGCAGTTCTACAGTTGGACAAGCGGAGTTCTCTCACGCAAACAAGAACTGGCTCATGAAAACTCAAACGACGAAATCGAGGCAGAAAGTACGACAACAAGCGAAGAGACGGCGAATGAGATCATTCAACTGACGAACTACGCTCCAACTCCTACTGAAGCTTTAGTAGAAGAGAGTGAGATCGGTGAAGAAGCACTCCATGCGTTCATTCCACCTCCTGTGGAAGACGACGAGCCTGAAGTGTTGGTCTTCGAAAACTCAGCATACATTCCGACAAGCGTGTTCTTTGACGACCATCACCTGCTGACTTTGATTCATCAGGCACTTGCAGGTAACCAGGAACTTCGCATCCTCGCAGAAGAAATTCAAATTGCGAACAATGAAGTCGAAGCCCGAAGCGGGGAATACCTGCCATTCGTCACTCTCGGCGGTGGAGCTGGGTTGGAGAATCCGAGTCGCTACTCTCGAGCCGGTGCTGTGGAAGAACAACTAGAAATCGCTCCTGGAAGACGATTCCCCGAACCGCTGCCTGACTTCCTGGCTGCTGCGAATATCTCCTGGGAATTGGATGTCTGGCACAAGCTGCGGAATGCTGAAGACGCCGCAGCCATGCGTTACCTCGGTTCCGCAGAGGGACGTTGCTATATCGTGACGCGTCTCGTCGCAGAAGTGGCAGAGAACTATTACGAACTGCTCTCTCTCGACAGTCGACTGGTGACACTCGAAAAGACAATCGAGATTCAAGAGAAAAGTCTCGAGATCGCGGAGTCCAAAAAGGAAGCCGGACGCGGAACTGAATTGGCCGTCCAACGTTTCCAGGCGGAAGTGCGCAAGAATCAAAGTGAACGCCTCATCATTCAACAAGAGATCATTGAAGTTGAAAACCGAATCAACTTCCTTCTCGGACGCTATCCACAGCCGATTGATCGACCTTCTGTAGAATTCGTTGACCTGAACTTGTACGCACTCGATGCCGGGCTTCCATCGGAATTGCTGCGGAACCGCGCGGATATCCGCCAGGCTGAACGAGAGGTCGCTGCCGCCGGACTCGATGTGAAAGTTGCACGGGCACGATTCTATCCTTCATTCGGTCTCAACGCTGGAATTGGACTAAACACTTACAATATGCGGTACCTGTTCTCGACCCCTGAGTCCCTCATTTATAACGCTACAGTTGATCTAGAAGCGGTC